>JACMMY010000113.1 GCA_014378805.1 Moraxellaceae bacterium | reverse complement strand
TGTAGGCCATGAACTAAAATCCCGCCTCCGACCAAGAACATCGCAATCGTCCCTGCGACCGATAAAAACCGCATCAACTTGGGTGCAGCAGCAATGAGTACTCTGCCAAATGTTTGTAGCGCTTTACTGTTTTTACGCTCAAGGTAAAAACCAGCATCATCTAATTTCACAATACCCGCAACAATACCGTATACACCAATGGTCATCACGACAGCCACAATTAACAATACAATCGCTTGCTGCAATAACGTTGCGCCTGCCGCAGTACCTAGCGCAATGACAATGATCTCAGCCGATAAAATAAAATCAGTGCGAATCGCCCCTTTAATCTTATCTTTTTCGAAGGCAACCATATCGACATCTTTATCAAGGAAAGCCTCAACCAATGCATCTTGCTCTGTTTCAGAATCTTCATGCAGGTGCAGTAATTTATGAGTGAGTTTTTCAACGCCTTCAAAGCAAAGATACAAACCACCAATCATTAACAGTGGAATAATCAACGCAGGAAGCAATACACTAATCAATAATGCTGAAGGGACTAGAATCGCCTTATTGACCGCTGAACCCTTAGCCACCGCCCAGACCACAGGCAACTCACGTTCAGCACGAATACCATGAACTTGTTGCGCATTTAACGCCAAATCATCACCCAAAACGCCTGCAGTTTTCTTGGCAGCGACCTTAGTCATCAGTGCAACATCATCCAAAATCGTTGCAATATCATCAATTAATGCAAATAAACTACTGCCCGCCATATGATTCGTACTCAAGTGAAAACGTTGGTAAAAGATCCAACTAAATAGAAACAGATCAACAGCAAATCCATCCCAGCCTCCCTTTGCAAAGGGAGGAGCATTGTCCCCTCCTTAGAAAAAGGAGGGCTAGGGAGGATTTGCTTTTGACTTAATAAAAGCCGCAAAAAAATATAATCAAACAACAACCGCAACTTGTTTCAATATCTGCTGGGCTGGCGATGCGCCATTGGTCACCCCCCCAATACGGTGATCGGTCACAGCAGCGAATACCGCTTTTATATCCTCAGGAACCACATAATTTCGCCCCGCCACAAACGCATAGGCCTGCGCAGCACGTTTTAAAGCTAATACGCCGCGTGTCGACAAACCGACATGTTGTCGCGACTCACGTGTTTTTGCCACCAAACGCTGTAAATAATCCAGTACAGGCATTGCCAAATGAATTTGCGTCACACATTCTTGCCAAGCCAATAAAGTCGCCTGATCCAATAGTGGTTGCATGTGTGCAAGCATTTGACGACGATCGACGCCAAGCAATAAGTCGCGCTCGGCTTGTTCTGAGGGGTAACCCAAAGACAAACACATTAAGAATCGATCCAATTGTGATTCGGGCAGCGGATATGTTCCCGCCTGTTGAAATGGATTTTGCGTTGCAATCACAAAAAACGGCTTGGGTAATGCACGCGTTTGACCATCTTGAGAGACTTGGCGCTCTTCCATCGCTTCAAGTAAGGCACTTTGCGTTTTTGGACTACTGCGATTAATTTCATCGGCTAATAACACTTGAGTAAAAATCGGTCCCGCGCGAAATTCGAAACTCTGCTTTTCGGCATTAAATATCGAAAATCCTAAAATATCAGCTGGCAACATATCACTGGTAAACTGCACACGGCGAAAACCCAAACCTAAACCTCGCGCTAAACTCTCTGCTAATGTTGTCTTGCCCATCCCTGGCAAATCCTGCAATAACAAATGTCCACCTGCGAGTAGACAAGTCAAAGACAGTTTAATTTGCTCAGGTTTATCCAAGATAATATGACGTAAGGCTGTCAGAGTTGCATCAATCTTTGGTTGCGCAGTTTGAATGGTGCCGGACAAATCAGCTGATGAGTGAGTCGGCAAAGAAGAAATAGAACTGGTTGAGGTAATTGCCACGACGTAAATATCCTGATTATTTTCTGGCGAATGTGTGATCTTAGTCTAACTGAAATACCCCTACATATAACACGTATACCGCACGTCTCAACATGAAAAAATCAGCCAAAAAACCATAGCGTTACAAATTAAAAACACGCCGCAGAAAACTGAGGCGTGTTTTAGGATCGAATACTATTTTAAGGTCAAAAATATAACTCAAGCCTAAACTAGAAAGAATTAGTCGATTCGCAATCCTACCATTCGCGGAGAATTATCATGCAAAATCAACGCACCGATTACACCTGTTTTAGGTAATGATTTTTGTGCTGCAAAATATGCAGCTATGTTCGGTGTTGGGCGGTTGTTTAAACGGACAATCACATCACCGACCTCGATCTGCGCACGATCAGCGACGCTATCTGGATCAACAGCATCAATCACCACACCTTTTGCAGAAAGCGATGAACTTTCTTTTTCGGTCATATCACGTAATTTTAAGCCTAGTGTATTTTTTATATCGTTTTCAGCAAGCGCTGCTTTTGCCTCTGCATCATCATCTGCAGTCGCGGGTTTAAGTTTTGCACTTAAGATTAAGGGTTTACCATCGCGCTGGATTCCTAACGAAACCACGGTATTTGGACGCGTGCGGTTAATAAAATTCACTAAATCAGATGCACGCGAAATGGGTTGTTGATTGAATGAAAGAATAATATCACCCTCCTTCACTCCAGCCGCAACTGCTGCAGAATTCGGCGAAAGCTTCGTCACCAACGCGCCCTCAGGTTTAGGTAAATGATACACTTCTGCCAAATTACGGTCGATGTCCTGCGGATAAACCCCCAAATAAGAACGAGAAACTTTGCCACTATTACGCAATTGATCGGCAATATCTATTGCAACATCAATAGGAATCGAAAACGACAACCCCATATAACCGCCCGTGCCTGAGAAGATGCGAGAATTAATACCGATCACTTCTCCACGCTGGTTAAATAATGGACCACCCGAATTACCAGGATTTAATGCCACATCAGACTGAATAAAAGGAACAGCACTATCCATCGTCATTGAACGAGACGTCGCACTGACAATCCCTGCTGACGCGGAGTAATCAAAACCAAACGGCGAACCAATCGCTAAAACAGGCTCACCCACACGCAGCAAATCAGAATTTCCCATCTTAAGAGATGGATAATGATCCCCTTTTACCTTTAATACAGCGACATCAGTTCGCTCATCTCTACCAATCACATCCGCATCCAACTCCCGTCGATCACTCAAAGTAATGATGACTTTTTTAACATCATCAACCACATGACGATTGGTTAGCAAATAACCATCTTCACTAATAAAAAAAGCACTACCATAAGACTTTTGTTCTGTTTGTGGTTTTGGTTGGTTTGGAATCACAACTTGATTACCAAAAAACTTCTTCAACATTTCAGGTAATTGCTGCTGCATTTGCTCTTCTTTAGTCATTTTTTTGACGACTGTAACTCGGACAACCGCAGGCGCAACTTGAGCAACTAGATCAGAAAAATCAATAGGTGCAGCAGCTTGCGCGCTCTGGAGTAACAAACCACTAATGACACTCGACAGCAGTAATCCTTTGATAAGCGATTTTGCATTTTTCGAGTCAATCAATTGTGCTGTGGTCACTGTTTCACTCGAATTCCGTTCGAAACCTGGTGTTGCGACTGCTTCCATGAATGCGATTTCCCTTGGATAAATAATGTAATGAAGCAAGACTATGTAAGACATTTCAGCATGTTTTTTACCATAATCTCAAAATAACTTGTGTTAGCAATCGTTGCAACATGTTGTATTAATTTAATTCAATGAATATAAGAATGTAAACCGTCATTTAAAAAGTTTCTGGCTGAGGTTGTTTTTAGTTTCTGTTCAAAGAGAATCATGTCAACATTCTCAAAACGATGCAAAAAACACATTACCAACACATGCTTTCTGCTATGAAAACTGCTTTTATGACTTAGCAAAAAACGCCATATCCAATCGTGACTGGGGCGTTTTTATCACTTGCAGTGACTGGCTAAATCTTTGATACTCACACTCTTATTCAGATTTCAGAGGCAATTGTCGCCCGTGAGCATGACTACTCAAACTACTGACATAGCATCCAACTCAACTCACATCGAAAATGATAACGATAACAAAACGTTAGATCAGAGCAAGACTGAACATCACTTCGACGTGATCATCGTTGGCAGTGGTGCTGCAGGATTGACTTTAGCACTCTCACTACCGAGTCATTTGCGGGTTGCTGTTATGGCAAAAGCACCCTTAACCGAAGCCAGTACCTATTATGCGCAAGGCGGTGTTGCTGCGGTTTTAGATGAAACTGACTCCATTGAAAATCATATTCAAGATACGCTCATTGCAGGCGCAGGATTATGTCATCGTGATGCAGTCGCCTTTACTGTTGAAGGTGGTCGCGCCGCAGTCGATTTTCTATTGAAACAAGGTGTGCGATTTACGCTAGATGCCGAAGAGCAATTGCATTTAACACGCGAAGGTGGACATTCACATCGTCGTATTATTCATGCGGCCGATGCGACTGGCATTGCCATCTCGACTACACTAATTAAACAAGTTAAAAAACGTAAAAACATCACCATTTTGTCAAATTTTGCGGCAATTGATGTCATTACCAGTGAAAAATTAGGACTATCAGGTACGAACCGTGTAGTCGGAATTTACGCACTCGACATGACTGTAAACAAAGTCCACACTTTTCAAACGCGCTTTGTCGCTCTGGCGTGTGGCGGTGCTAGTAAATCCTATCTGTATACGACAAATCCTGACATTGCGACAGGCGATGGCATTGCGATGGCTTGGCGCGCAGGTTGTCGCGTCGCCAACATGGAATTCAATCAATTCCATCCAACCTGCCTTTATCATCCTGAGGCGCGTTCCTTCTTGATTACCGAAGCAATGCGCGGAGAAGGCGCGTATTTACGTTTGCCCAATGGCGAACGATTCATGCCGCATTTCGATGAACGTGCTGAACTGGCACCACGTGACATTGTTGCGCGCGCCATCGATTATGAAATGAAACGCCTTGGTGTCCGTCATCTGTATTTAGACATTACCCATCGCCCTCCAGAATTCGTCAAAGAACATTTCCCGATGCTATATGAACGACTATTAGAACTGGGGATCGACATTACCACTGATCAAATTCCTGTTGTTCCAGCAGCGCACTACACATGCGGCGGCGTGATTGTGGATTTGAATAGTCAAACGGATATCGTTGGATTATATGCAATAGGCGAAACATCTTTTACGGGCTTGCATGGTGCAAATCGAATGGCCAGCAACTCATTACTCGAATGTTTTGTCTTTGGTGCAAGTGCAGCGAAGCATATTACGCAAAACATTTTAGAACAAACTGAAGCTCAAGCCGAAATTGATGTACCACACTGGGATGATTCTCGCGTACAAAATCCCGATGAAGATGTCGTGATTTTGCATAATTGGGAAGAGCTTCGCCACTTTATGTGGAATTACGTGGGCATCGTGCGCACCACAAAACGTCTGGAACGCGCCTTGAATCGCATCCAAATGTTGAAGCATGAGATTGAAGAATATTACTCAAGCTATGTCATGAGTAAGAATTTGATTGAATTGAGAAATCTTGCTCTAGTGAGTGAAATGATTGTACGTTGCGCTTTACAACGTAAAGAATCTCGCGGCTTGCACTACACACTCGACTATCCTGAATTATCGAATGAAATTAAAGATTCGATTTTGATTCCGCCTGATTTTAAGACTGAATAGTCGTTACAGTCTGCTAACGTTTTGGGGTAAATGTGCTTTTTTCAAATCGTTATTTTTACGCACTTCGACAAGATTAGAGTACTACATAGCTTGTCGAAATGCGCGGGAAAATACCCAAAACTCAATTTTGTAAAACGTTAGATAGCTCTAGTTCATAAACGGCGCAAGCAACGGCCAAGGCTGCGCGCGCTCTAACTGTCCCGCCAATCGAAATAACAAACCCTCTTCACCCATCGGCGCAATAAACTGTACCCCCATCGGTAAACCCTTTGATGTGACATGCAACGGAACTGACATTGCGGGTACGCCTGTAATATTGGCAATTTGAGTAAAGGGAACCCATTTCAAATTATCGACTGCCATTTTATGGGCAATACCAAACTTGATCACAGGGCGCGCAAGATGCCCCGCAAGTAATGCCTTGGCTGCGATTTTCTCGATCATCGATAATCTCACCTCACCTACGCGTGCAGGTGGCATCGCCATCGTCGGTGTCAACCATAAATCATATTTCTTGTTAAATTCAGCAAGTTTACGCGCGCACATATTGGCATAGACATACGCCTGAGCATACGCACTGGAAGGTGTCGCATCACCAAATGCAGCAGTTGCCAAAGTATCTAACTCAAAACCTTCCGAGCCACAACCTGTTTCGTTTTTTACTTTCCGCACAGTGACTGCCGCATTTGCAAACCATAGCGTTAAAAAACTATACGCCGCCTCTAAACCATCAAGTTCTGGTTCAGCCTCTTCGACACGATGCCCTAGCGACTCAAGTAACTTCACGGTTTTTTCAACCGCTTTAATTGCCTCAGCATCGACAGGTGTTCCAATCGGTGATCGTGTCGAAAATGCAATCATAAGGGGTCTAGGATCAATACTCGCTTCTTCAAGATATGAACGCGTAGGCGCTGCAAGTCGATACAGTGAACCCACCTCATCGCCATGTGTCGCATCTAGCATTGCTGCACTATCACGCACCGTTCGCGATACCACATGATTCATGGCAGCGCCATGCATTTGTTCAGTAACCAATGGGCCCCACGGCGTACGTCCACGACTGGGCTTGAGTCCAAATAAACCACAACATGCCGCAGGAATACGAATCGATCCACCACCGTCATTTGCCCCTGCCATAGGTACGATGCCTGCTGCAACCGCAGCAGCAGAACCGCCCGATGAACCGCCTGGTGTATGCTTGATATTCCAAGGATTATGACTTGTGCCCCATGCATCAGGCTCAGTCACCCCTTTAATCCCAAACTCTGGCGTATTGGTTCGCCCAAAAATAACAACACCTGAATTCAACCAGCGTTGAGTAATCTCTGCATGGACGCTGGGTCGATATTTTGCAGCTTTCAGTGCTTTATTGCCGTTGGCATTCAGAACGCCAGCATAATCTTGAAACAAATCTTTGGTTAAAAATGGTACCCCTGCAAATGGTCCATTTAGCGGCTGATTTGCTCGCGCTTGCGCAATCTCATCCATTCGAATAATGACCGCATTGAGTTTCTTATGCGTTTTTTCTGTACGCTCAATTGCAACTCGCAACAGCTCAGACGCGGTCACTTCACGGCGCGCAACCAAACTAGACAAACCCAAACCATCATATTGAATATATTCTGAATATTTCATGTGCATTATTCCATCTTAAATTGCATCAATTAATGGTTTTTCTAAAGATTTACAGCGAAGAAAAACCACACAAAAATTTAAAAATTAACAGACGCGATAATGACGACCATTTTTCATTCTTAAGCAGCTAATAACGAGATCGCGATGTTGCGTATAGCTACGATAATGGTGTCGTTGTAGATGTTGGCGACCATGATGAAGAGTTCTGTGAACTGATCGATGATGTGATGCACTTTGATAAGGCGCTTTTTGATGAGAAGAAAGGTGAGCACCACTTTCTTGAATAGGTTGACCGTGATGATTCACTAAGATTTCAGCATGTGAAGGCGCTGAAATAACGATTAACCCAAATAATAAAGCACTACTTAAAATTTTTTTTAACAAGATCAAAATCCTTTTTTGAAATCTACGCTCGAAATATATCAGACATCTGGTCATTCGTCCTTATATACCCATTACTCGATCGTCACATATTTAAATATACTTTAAAATTTCTGATTCCAAAAAAATTAAACTATATAAAACAATGATTTTAATTTAATAATGAAATAAAAATAGAATCCAAACTAATCCAAACTAATCCAAACTAATCCAAATCGTGTATATCAAGATTATGGTTCCAGTTACGTTAAACAAACATAAACTTCTCATCTGACGTGTAACAACGCCCAGTTTAAGGTGTCTATAGACCATAACACTACTATCAAAGGGTTTGTGACTATCAACCTATTGTTCTAATCGTTTCATATGATATTCACATCTTATTTGATAGAAGTGATTCAGCGTATATTCATGTGCTTGGAGAAGATAAAATGACGCAACACTATTCACGTCGTAAACTGATTTCAAAGGCTATCACTACGGTTACTGGCTTTACAGTAGGGAATTTATTTTTGCAGAACTTAAGTGATGCAAATGCTGCAACTAACTCATCTAAAGAAGTCTGGATCGTCGAATTTTCGCCCGCTTCCGTCCGCACTGGACGAATACGATTACCGAAGATCATTAAGAGTGAAGCCCAATGGCAAGCACAACTTCCCCTAGCTTCATTTTATGTGACTCGACAAGAAGGAACAGAACGGCCCTATAGTGGCAAATATTTGAATGTGCATGACGCAGGTATATTTCGCTGTATTTGCTGTAATACCGCGCTGTTTGATTCACAGACCAAGTTTGAATCTGGTACAGGCTGGCCAAGCTTTTACCAGCCGATTGCAGAAGAAAATATCACCCAAACTAAAGATCGTAGTCTATTCATGACACGGACTGCGGTTTCCTGCACTCGTTGTGATGCTCACTTGTGTCGTGTATTTGACGATGGTCCAAAACCCACTGGACGCCGCTTTTGCATGAATTCAGTTGCACTTAACTTTACTCCTCACGCCTAACATATCGCTTATTTTGGAGCACATCATGAGAACTCGTTACTTTAAAAAATCCACTTTGGCAATGTTAATCCCAATATTGCTTTGCCTTGGTTCCGTGAGCGCCTGTGCACGTGAAACTAATATTGTCTTACCTGCACCAACACTCAAAGAATCATCGACAAGTCGTCACGAAGTCATTGTCTTATCTGGAGGCTGCTTCTGGGGCATCCAAGGTGTATTCCAGCACGTCAAAGGCGTGACTAATGCTATTTCTGGCTATGCGGGTGGCAAAGCATCTACTGCGCAATATGAAGTCGTTTCAGGTGGCACGACTGGACATGCTGAATCGGTGCAAGTTGAATTTGATCCACAACAAGTTTCTTTAGGTGAATTACTGCGAATTTACTTTTCGGTCGCACATGATCCAACTGAGCTGAATCGCCAAGGTCCTGATTCAGGAACTCAATACCGTTCTGCGATCTGGTATAGCAACGGAGAGCAACATAAAATCGCTCAAGCCTATATTACTCAACTTGGTAAAACTGGATTATTTCATGACCGTATCGTAACGCAGATTAATTCGCTAAAAGCGTTTTATCCAGCGGAGGATTACCATCAAAACTATCTGACTTTACATCCAGGAAGTCCATACATTGCCATTAATGACCAGCCAAAAATCGATAACCTCAAACGTCTCTACCCGACAGTTTATCGAACTGATCCTGTGTTAGTGGCGCAATAAAGTGACCATTTTTTATTGATGTACAGGGACGCATCCTGAGACATGACTTTGGTGAAAGCAACTATGACGAATCTGAAAAGACAATTCAGCAGTTGCTTACTGAAGCAAGTGATAAAAATGTTCCAAACAGTCTTGTTACCGCATCTGCGACTGAGGACGGTTTGGCTGCTGATATGAAGAATTCGACAGTCGCCAACCTCTATTGGATTCTAGCTTGCCGCCGATAGTTTGATTGGTTACTTGGAAAGTTGAAGCTGAACGCGCAGTGAAAATCAGCTTTAAAGGTCACTTGTCCTCTCGCTTACATGCACAAGATCTTCATCTGGTTATGAATAGCTCCGATGGAAAACCCATCAAATTCCATGCCACATTAAATGGCATGGCGCTTGGAACTAATCACGGTGTTGATACAGACGCAAATAGTATGGGTGTCGTCAGAGGACAACGTTTGTATCAATTGATTCGTCAAACGCAAGAGGTCAAAGATCAAACCTTCGACATCGAGCTCCTTGAACCAAACATCTAAATATTCGCTTTCACTTTTGGCTAAGTGTAGATATCGACATCAATCAAAAAACCGCTTGTGAGTTACAGTGGTATTGTCGCAGTTACTCACAACAAAAAAGCCCAAATCTAGCGAAATGGGCTTATAGCTTTGTTATATAACTTCCACAGTGTTAATGAACGTCCTTTTGTTAGGAATCACTATACCGCTCATAAATGACAAAACGATGAAATCCGAACCCATCAATTAAAAATTTTAGCCATTTCTTTATAATTGCTCTTTGATAAAAAACAACCAATCCACTGCATCCCTCTGTTTTCATATGTTCCACGCGTTCCACTCTATTTTATCCACAGCCTTACCCTCAGTCAGTGTGGGTAACTTTTTTATAAATTAGATGTTATATATCAAAAATTCAATGAATTACCCTGATCTCTCTCATAATCACATCCGCCTTCAATGAACCAGATTACGAAGCAGATGAATAGCGCTAATAAGTCGACTTTCGATCACGCTAACTTATTTGCACCTCAACACCGATTTCACCACCAAAATAGATAAGAAGATCTTGCCTCTCTAAAATTGAGATTTAAATGATGTCCTCGAATCCATTTTCCTTGAGTAAAAATGTTCATGATTTACTTTGTCAGGATGAGTGGGCTGATATCGTGTCATCGACAGCAATGTGATCATCAATAATGTGGTGTAGAAGGGATGGTTGTTTCATTCGTAAAAATACGCCTATCGTTGAGGGGTTTTTTTATAGTTTATTGCTGAATAAGACATATATTATTGAAATATATAACGTAATTTACCACCATATCTCAATTACACTTATTTTCAAACAACAAAAAACCCTAGATGCTTAGGCAACCTAGGGTTTTCTTTAAAATGGCGCAGCGGACGGGACTCGAACCCGCGACCCTCGGCGTGACAGGCCGATATTCTAACCAACTGAACTACCGCTGCTAGGTCGTACAACAAAACACAATTACAAAATCAAACACAATCATCGTATTGGTGGGCGTTGACGGGCTCGAACCGCCGACCCGCGCCTTGTAAGGGCGCTGCTCTACCAACTGAGCTAAACGCCCAATACGATGACTCTCACTAAAAGAAAAACCCGCATTAAGCGGGTTAAACTCAAATATGGCGCAGCGGACGGGACTCGAACCCGCGACCCTCGGCGTGACAGGCCGATATTCTAACCAACTGAACTACCGCTGCTAGGTCGT
>JACMMY010000112.1 GCA_014378805.1 Moraxellaceae bacterium | reverse complement strand
GTTACCAGTCAAAATACTTTCTTGTGGCTGCAACCTCATCATTTTTCTGGCTCGATAATCACTAAATCTAGTTTATAGATAAAACTCACAGACGCGTAAGCAGGACAACTGCTTGCGCTAAAATCCCTTCTTGTCGTCCAGTAAAGCCAAGCTTTTCGGTCGTCGTCGCCTTTACACTCACGCGATCAATGGTCACGCCTAAATCATCAGCAACATTCTGCCGCATCGCTAAGTTATGCAAGGCAAGTTTAGGACGCTCGCACGCGACTGTGATATCAGCATTGACGAGGATAAAACCACGCTCTTGGATGATCTTATAGACACGGCGCAGCAAAACACGACTGTCTGCGCCCTTATAACTCGCATCCGTATCAGGAAAATGCTGCCCAATATCACCCAAGGCTAATGCGCCGAGTAACGCATCAGACAATGCATGTAGCACAACATCACCATCCGAATGCGCAAGTAGGATATGGCTATGAGGGATGCGTACACCCGCAAGCGTCACAAAGCTTGGCTCGCCCTGTTCGGCATTGCCAAACGCATGTACATCTAAACCTTGACCAATACGTAGATCGAGTGGATTCATAAACAATCTCATCAATAAGCGGCGATAACACTGAACGCTAAAGTATCATGTTTTAAAACAAAACGTCCGCCTACACACTAGCAGACGGACGTTTTGTTCAAACATGATAAAAACGACTTAGTTCAATGGTTTTCCATTCACAGTGGCTTTGCCTTGGCGCACTTGAAAATTACTTACATAGGCCTCTGCATTCTTCACAATCAATCCGTCGCTCAAAGGTTTCTCAAGCATCTTCGCCGCAACTTGCGCTTTTTGTTGGGCATCAACGGTTTGTCCGTGAGCGTTCGCTTCCAGAACAATTCCAGCAATCGCTAAGATTAATTTTTCAGTAAAATTAGCCTTACCGTCTATCTCAAGTTTTAATAAACCTAGTTTAGGATCTTGGACTTCCGCTGCCGTTAATGAAGGCAAATTTACTTTCGCAGAAGCATGAGCCTGACCATCAAACAACTCAATATCGACATTTTTCAGTGTTGCATTGATCCCTTTTGCAAAGATCGGCTGAGCAGCTTGCATTAATCCATCGTAATTAGGCTTACACTCTGTACGCAATTGCTTCACCAGATCATTGACATTGTTGAGTGCTTTTGCATCAATATGCTCAATACTCAATGCCATGTTAAATTGACCGATGGTTTTACCATTCTGTAAAAAATTCTCGACTTTAGCTTGAAAGTTACCCTCAATAAAGCCATCTTTTTCAGACGCATCTGAAGTAATTTTCAATGTTTTAAAACCAAAGGTTTTGCCATCTTTTTCAACATTTAAACCATTGAATAATAGCTCTGCATCCCCGACTCCAAGACCAAAACGACTCTCTTTGATGTCTGATTCGTAGCTCACCTTGCCCAATTGAACCACAAATTGTTTCTGGTTAGCATCCAAGTTAAGACCTGAAAAATCAAAATCAATATTGCTATGCTTTTGATCTTTACTGCGTGACAGGGTGCCACTAAAGCCTTTCCACTCAAACTCACCTTTTTCATCTTTATATATCGCTTTAGGGCTACTTATTTTGCTTGTTAGCCCGCCGAACATACCAATATTTGTGGTGATCATAAGGGGTTCATTATTTCCAAACATTTTGCTTAAAAAAGGTTTAGCACGTTCTGGCCAAATAATATGTGACTGTACTTGCCCTAAACCCAACGATGGAATAAATCCATTGTGAATCTCATCGTAACCACTTATTTTAAAATTAAAATTTGGCGCACAAGGATTTGGTGTAATGATCAAATCCCAATTGACATGACTGACAAGAAAACCAGATTCTTGTTTTGTAATCACGAATTTCATCGCACCCAGCTGACTGCTATTGATCTTGGCGAGTGCTTCTGGGTATTGCTTGATAATCTGCTGACTACCATACCAAGTGGTACCAAACCAAGTCGCGCCGAGTACAATACACACTCCCGCGCCTATTTTTGCGTAAGGCTTATTCATCTTATTCATTCATCCTGATTGTTTGATATTCATTAAAATGTACAAAATCACTTAAATCAACTGTTTTAAAAAAGCTTATTTATGAATATGGTGTGCCTGAAAGATTGCCTCTGCGAGAGCCAAATCGTCAGCATATGTGACTTTAATATTATCCATTCGACCTTTAACCACTTTGACCGAGAAACCCGCCAACTCCACAGCACTCGCTTCATCAGTGACGTTTAAATTCCGTTGTTTTGCTGCAATCAGCGCGGCACGCAGTATGCCAAAACGAAACATTTGCGGAGTTTGTGCTTGCCAAAGATCATCGCGCGATACGGTTTCAACGATATGCCCATCGTCTACTTTTTTTAGCGTATCGCGAACTGGGATAGCGAGAATACCACCCACAGCATCATCTATTAAAGTTTCAAATAACTGATTCAAACTCTCTTCAGCGATGCACGGTCTGGCGACATCATGCACCAACACCCAATCCGAAGGCTTGGCACAGTCTTGCAAAAAATCGAGTCCAGCCAACACAGAATCCATGCGTTCTGAACCGCCAGACACAAAGTGTAATCTTGAACCGTGTTGATAATCTAATGTTTGAGCGAGTGTATCATCAGGCGAAATCGCAATCACGCAACCTGACAACGGCAACGCAAACAACCGATTGATGCTATGCACTATGATCGGTTGGTGATGTAATTTGAGATATTGTTTCGGGGCTGTGCCACCAAATCGTCGCCCACTCCCCGCGGGTATCGGCGCAGCAT
>JACMMY010000111.1 GCA_014378805.1 Moraxellaceae bacterium | reverse complement strand
TAATCAAATTAAAATTTATATAAAACAGCATCTGACGCGAGTCGGACGGGTTAACGTTACCTGTGAAGTAACACCCCTAAGAGACCACATTGCCAAAATTAAAGCAAGCACCCAAACATCTATTTTTACACTTCAATGACAACGACATAAATATTTACAATAAGCGCTTGCGTTCACTCGAGGAGGCAATATTCAGTGACTCTCGGTACTTAGCCACTGTCCGCCGCGCCACATCAATACCCACCTCATGCAGCTTTTCCGTTAACGCACTATCTGACAATGGTTTTTTTATATTTTCTTCCTGCACCATTTTTTTAATCATGGCACGAATTGCGGTGGAGGAGCACTCCCCTCCAGTGCTGGTCGCGACATGACTTGAAAAGAAGTATTTCAGCTCAAATAATCCACGTGGCGTCAGTAAATATTTTTGTGTCGTCACCCGTGAAACAGTCGATTCATGCAAATCGGTTTCGAGCGCAATATCACGCAATATCAACGGCTTCATCGCTTCTGCGCCATGTTCTAAAAACGCACGCTGATGCGCAATAATACAAGTCGACACTTTGAGTAACGTCTTGTGACGCTCATTAACACTTTTAATAAAATTCCGCGCCTCTTGCATGTGCAAACGCAGATACTGGTTTGCTTCGCTTTGATCCGCACGTTTAATCATGCTGGAATAATAAGAATTTACTCGCAGTTTCGGCAAGATATCGGTATTCAGTTGAACTTCCCAATGATCATTTTTTTTGCGCACAATCACATCGGGAACTTGATGCTCTCGTTCATTATTTTGAAATTTCAAACCTGGATAAGGGTCAAGCGACTTCACCAGCGCCAACGCCGCCCGAAGTTCATCTTGACTCAAACTGGTTTGACGCATGAGTTTTGGAATATCATTTAGCAACAACAACTCATGATGCGCCATCATGTTGAGCGCAGCTTGGCGAGACAACGTATCGTCGGGCAACGCACGTAACTGCAAGCATAAACATTCACTTAAATCACGCGCGCCGACACCAGGCGGATCGAAGTTTTGGATGCGCTTTAACACCACCTCCAACTCTGCGCGCTCAACTTCCTCATCAATATCAAGTGCATCTAATTGATTCTGGCTGGCTTCAAGCAGTTCATCAAAACTTGCTTCTAAGTAACCCCGCTCATCGATCCCATCAATAATGCACTCCGCCATGATGCGATCAACAGGGCTAAATGGCGTCAAATTAAGTTGCCAACGCAGTTCTGACCAAATTGAATCACTCACTGTGCGCGTATCTTCGCGGTCATCAAATTCAGGTGTTGCCATCGCAGTCGATTGATGGCTATAAACATCATCCCATTGTGTATCAACGGGCAAATCCTCACCTAGTCGCGTCAAACCCATTTGCTCATCAAGCGATACGCTTGTAGCACTATCCGATGCATCACGGCCATCATGAAAATCCGCCTCAGCACCATATTCATTATTTTGTTCAGTGGCTTGATAATCCACATTATTATCAGGCGCATCCGAGGCTTGCCCATCAGCAGATAAATCAACGGCCTCTAGCAACGGATTACTATCTAGCTGACTTTGAATCTCTTGCTCAAGTTCAAGCGAAGACAATTGCAGCAAACGAATGGCTTGCTGTAATTGTGGCGTTAGCGATAACGAGTTAGAAACTCTGAGTCCAACGGATAACTTCATCTATTCCTCATCAGCCTTTTCAAAAAAAGGATTCCATTCGGCAAAAATTTAATTCAGCAGACTTCTATAAGTAGATTTTAATCAGCTACTAGTGACGAATCAGTTATTTTTGGCAGTATACAACTGAATTTTAAGCGCGGATGCAAAATTTATGCCTTCATTTATCTTTTTTTAATTGAGATTGACACCCTAATAGCAATTATCCACTCAACAGATTTAATATCTAAACAAAAAAATATATTTCCACGAAAAACGCTCATCAAAGAGCATAATTGCTTACAAAAATAACGCCCCAAACACAATACAAAAGAGGCGAATTGATCGGTCAGAACTAGAAAGTTAACGAAAATTAACATAAGCTGACGGCACAACAAAAGGTTTCCGTTCGATATGTCCAATAAACAACTGATAACAGCACTTGGGATTTGTCTCAGCCTATCATCAACCATAGCAACTGCTGAAACAAAAAACGTAAATCAACCCAACACTGAAAATACAGCGAGCTTTGATTCGTCAACGGTTTCAGCGGCTGTACAGCAATCCGCACAAACCTCCAGCGAAGTCAAAACCGTCGATAACAATACCGCTATCGAAGGCGAAAACAAGCCAACATTGATTGCTCGCTCTCTTTATAAAATTGGTGAAATCGGCAATCAATCGATTGAACAAATTGGCACATTAAGCTCAAAAATTGCCGTCGATGCGAATGCATCACAACCTGATTCTGTAAAAGATCCGTTTGAACACTTTAATCGCAAGGTTTTTTACTTTAATACCAAACTCGATCAATATATTTTCCTCCCAGTAGCGCGTACTTATAAGCGGGTGCTACCGCCCGTTGTACAAAAAGGCTTTACTCAATTTTTTAAAAATCTCAGTTCTCCATGGACTGCGGTTAACAACTTACTCCAAGGTCATCCAGGCACATCCATCGAATCCCTGAGCAGTTTCGTGATCAATACCACAACCACGCTCGGTTTTTACGATGTTGCAGGTTTGCTAGGGATACAAAAATCAGAGCAAGATTTTGGTCAAACCTTAGGCGTTTGGGGCATTGGTACGGGTCCTTACCTGATGCTACCGGCTTTAGGTCCAAGTACGGTTCGCGACACATTCGGCCGTGTGTTTGATCAGTACGGCGCACCGCAGAACTATTTACTTGATAATACGTGGGAGTCTATCGGAGTCACGGGCTTAAAATACGTCGGCCTTCGTGCACGCGCAATCGGTTTTGAACACTTTGTTGAAGGCGATCAATACACACTCTTACGTGATATTTATTTGCAAAAAAGACAATTTGAATCAGGCAGTAAAAACGAAGATTCATCATCAACAAACAAGAAAGAAAGTTTTGGCGATGATGGCTTTGGTGATAGCGACTTCGGTCAACAAAAAAGTGAAAACATTGACTCTCCAGTGAAAACTGAACCACATATGAGCGCACCTGCTGAATCTGGAAGCATGCAAACAAGTGCGCCAGTATCATCTGTAAAGATTACTTCAGACACGCCAATGGATATGTCTGCAGCCGTGATACTTATACACTCTGCGCAAATCTAGTTTGCCTTGACAGTCTATCTCATTGATTCACAAGTAGACGACAGTCATGCACGTCTGTACGCAGATGTGCATGACCTTGTCGAAGTGGCCATTTCTGAGATTTTCACACTTCCTGCTGACACCCTTGTGATTGCGGATATTTCACTTTATTTAGCCCATCAATGGCCACAGCCAACGATTGTTTTGGCTGGTAAAATGCAAGGCGATGAATTGGCGCAAGCATGGCAGCGTGGTGCTTGGGCAGGATGGATTCGAGAACAATTACCGAATGCACTTTCGGATATCATTGAACAACTGCTGACTCAACATTTGCACCAAAGCGATAGTCGAGATTTGCCTGCCGCAGCACGATTGCAGCAACGTTTAATTCCGACAGCAATTGACATTCCAAATTATAAAATCGAGCATATTTACAAAGCAGCCAGTGCGCTATCAGGTGATTGGTTAGATTATTGGATCACACCCGATAATCGCTTATTGTTTTATCTGGCTGACGTTGCAGGTCACGGTGCAGCCAGTAGCTTATTAACGGGTTGGTTGGCTGCATTTCATGGCTCAGAACATACGCCGCAAGCATTGTTGAGTCGCATGAATCGACTTTTGGTTATTCAGAATGCGGGTAAACACATTACTGCGTTATGTGGATTGCTTAACCCGCAAACTCACCACCTTGAATGGTGTAGCGCAGGTCATTATCCACCCCCAATATTAATCAATCCTGATCGAACGGTAGAAACACTGAATAGTAGTAGTTTTCCACTCGGATTAGTCACCGATCTGACACTCACTACTCAAACAACTTCACTTCAGCCCGAGTCACAGATGCTATTTTGTTCAGATGGCGCGCTTGAGATTTTTTCGGGTGGTACGGCTGAGCAGCTCACACAACTTATTCAAGCGTTATCACAGCGCACCCTCAGCCCACCCGCTCATCTGTCGGATGATTTAACGATTCTATCGCTCCACCGAACGACGTAATTTAGCTTTTATTATCCGCTAACCCCCTAATCAAACGGATGCTTTAGCAAAAAATCATCCGATAAGATAAAGTCTTCGTCCTGAATCATCTTGCTGTAAGTCAATTTTTTGTGCGATAATTGTGAATCTATATGTGAGTGCTTGCATTTATATGTCAACTGGTCGTATTGAGTATGCAGTCCTACAAGGAACGCATGTGTTCAAACTGGTCGGCGAAGTTCGCGCCATGACCTGCAGCAGTCTAGACCATCTCCTAGACAAAATTACACAAGATCAAACGCTTACCGGCGCTCTTGTGGATTTAACTGACACAACTTTTGTAGATAGTACAACGCTGGGCGTACTCGCCAAGCTGGGTCTTCACTTGCGTACGCAACGTGATATTCAACCGATTATGCTATCGACAAACCCCGACATCACCACGCTGACCAACAGCATGGGGCTAGGGCAAGTGTTTGTCATGCTCAACTGCAAGACCGCTTCCTCATGTACGCTAACTTTGCCTGAAGAACAGCCTGGTGATTACGCCATGCTAGAAACTGTTTTAGAGGCGCATCAAACATTGATGAATCTAAACGAAAATAATAAGGCGATGTTCCAGCCGCTGGTGCAACAACTTGAACAAGAACATAGACAACAGCAAATGCAACAATCAAAACAAAGCTTTCTGACCTAGCAACGCCATTAAGATCCTTCCAACGGCCAACTCTAAAGCATCGCTTCAGAATAACAATCAATAATAGATCAGCGATGTTTGCACAACCACTACTGCATTTTAATGGCGCCATTCGACATACTATTTACTCTCGTGATATAAGATGAGTGACGTCATGACATTTTCTCGCTTAGCTGCCATTCAAATGAACTCGCAAGATCAGATCGAAGTCAATCTGACACACGCGTTTGAACTCCTTACCGAAGCCGCCCAAGCCGGCTGCCAACTTGCCGTATTGCCTGAAAATTTTGCCTGTTTTGCGCCAGGGCAGCAGCGACGAACTGCTGAACGGTTTGATGAGATCATTACGGCTGTCGCGCAGTGGGCACAAACTTTAAATATGTGGATTGTTGCGGGTTCAATTCCATGTGCGCACCGTCCAAATGGTCAAAGTGTAGCCAATGGACGTGTGCGTTCGGCCTGCGTACTGCTCGATCCAAGTGGCGATGCTGTTGCTCGCTATGACAAAATTCATTTGTTTGATGTCGCAGTGCAAGATAGCATTGGACAATATCAAGAATCCGCTACGTTTGAGGCTGGTGATGAGATTGTGACGGCTCAAACACCGTTTGGCACATTGGGATTAATGGTTTGTTATGATTTGCGCTTTCCAGAGCAAGCCATCGCGCTACGCCAGCAAGGTGCAGAAATACTCACCGCGCCTTCGGCGTTTACCTATCTCACGGGCGGTGCTCATTGGCAACTATTACTCCGCGCACGCGCACTAGATTCACAATGTGTCGTGATCGGTGCAGGACAAGGCGGCTGGCACGGCTCACGCCAGACTTGGGGACACAGTGCGATTGTTGACGGTTGGGGTGATGTTCTCGCGCATATAACCAGCGAACACCCATCGGTGATTGCTACCGAATATGATGCATTGACACTCCAAGCGCGCCGTATCGCAATGCCGCTGATGACTCACCGATAAATATTGATTTGATATCATGTTATTTGAATAACCTATCATTTACTTAATCGCTGTTTGCTCAACAATTACGCAGTCAATCGCAATCTAAATTCGCAGAACGCTTGTTCTTCGCCACCACCAACCTTACACTGCAAGGCTGGGTATAATTTGCATGTAATGACGTGAAATCGGTATTGAATATGACTCAAGGCAACAACAACGCGAATGATCATGCAGGCACTACGAGTGATTCTGTAGGCATTGTTACACCTCGTATGGAGTCATTTGAGCAGACTTTACTGTTAGAAACGGGGCGTTCACTGCCACGTTTTGACTTGATGATCGAAACCTACGGCACATTGAATGCTGACGCCTCTAACGCAATTCTGATTTGCCACGCCCTCTCTGGTCATCACCATGCGGCAGGTTTTCATTCAAATGAAAGCAAAGCAGGTTGGTGGGATAGCTGTATTGGCCCAAACAAAGCAATTGATACTAATGAATTTTTTGTTGTTGCGCTGAATAATATCGGTGGTTGCAATGGTTCGACAGGCCCGACATCGCCGAACCCTGAAAATGACAACAAACCGTACGGCCCTGATTTTCCGCTTGTCACCGTGCGTGACTGGGTGAATGTCCAAGCACTGCTTGCAGATCGTCTCGGTATTAGCGTCTGGCATGCCATTATCGGTGGCTCACTCGGTGGCATGCAAGCACTGCAATGGGCTGTGGACTACCCAAATCGTTTGAAAAACTGTGTGATTATTGCCAGCACGCCGAAACTCTCCGCACAAAATATTGCTTTTAATGAAGTGGCACGGCAATCGATTCTTTCTGATCCCGATTTTCATGGGGGTCGTTATTTAGAACAGCAGACCTTTCCAAAACGTGGACTGATTTTGGCACGGATGGTCGGGCATATCACTTATTTGTCCGAAGATGCGATGAAGCAAAAATTTGGTCGCGACTTAAAATCAGGTAACTTCCTTTACGGTTATGACGTCGAGTTCCAAGTTGAAAGCTATTTACGCTATCAAGGCGAGCAATTTAGCCGTAATTTCGATGCGAATACTTATCTGATCATGACCAAAGCACTGGATTATTTTGATCCTGCACGGGATTTTGATAGTAATTTGAATAAAGCATTAGCGCCTGCAACATGCCGCTTTTTGGTTGTTTCGTTTACCACAGATTGGCGTTTTGCCCCGAGTCGATCACGAGAAATCGTCGATGCACTGATTAGCAATCGCCAACCGGTGAGTTACATCGAAGTCGATGCACCACAAGGGCATGACTCATTTCTCTTCCCGATTCCACGTTATGTGGATAGCGTGCGAGGCTTCTTAGGCAAACCTAAAGTGCTTCATTTAGAGCATCATGTGACGCAAACTGCACACACCTCCTCAAAAAATAACCAAAATCGTGATGAACGATCAATCCAAAAACGGCAAGCTACTCAGGAACAACCATCATGAGACTAGATCAGCAACTGGCTGAACGCTGGATTAAACCTGGTTCTCGTGTACTTGATCTGGGATGTGGTGATGGTGAACTATTGGTTCACATGGCCAAGCAACTCGATATCGATTGCTATGGACTTGAGATTGATGAAGATAAAATCACATCAGCGATTGGCCGTGGTCTGAACATTATTCAGCAAGATTTAAATGAAGGTTTGGGGCGATTTGCGGATCAGAGTTTTGATGCCGTAGTTATGGCACAGGCTTTGCAAGCTGTAAAAGCACCAGATCAAATATTATTGGATATGGTGCGTGTTGGGCGTGAGGCAATTATTACCTTCCCCAACTTCGCGCATTGGAGAACTCGCTGTTATATTGGTTTTCGTGGAAAAATGCCTGTTTCTAAAGCATTACCATATATGTGGTATGATACGCCCAATATTCATTTATGCACATTTCGTGATTTTGAATCTCTTTGCAGCGCAAATGGAATTAAAATTATTAATCGACTTGCGGTCAACGGAGACCAGCAAGGCAGTTTTTTTATGAAGCATTTCCCCAATTTATTTGGTGAAATTGCGATCTACCGAGTGAGCCGATCATGAAACATACATTGACCGCTTTGATTTTATCAATGGGCCTAACCGCCAGCATTCCTGCATTAGCAGACTTAATGACAACAGCGCCTGAAAGCTCAAGCGTTTCAACAATGACGATGCCAGAACTACAAGCCGCGGCACAAGCGGGCAATGTCCGTGCGCAATTTTATTTGGCAAGTCGTTATAAATTAGGTCAAGGCGTCCCACAAGATTTAGAAAAAGCCTTTACTTGGTTCCAAAAAGCCGCAATACAAGGGGCGGCACCGGCTCAGTTGAACCTCGGTCAAATGTATGCCGAAGGCAAAGGGGTGAATGCGGATATGACCCAAGCCAAACTTTGGTTGGGTAAAGCCGCTAAACAAGGTGACAACCGCGCCAGCTATAACCTAGCATTGCTGGAAGAGCGCAGCAAAAACCTTGCAAATGCCTATCAATGGTACGATTTATCAGCACGCGATGGCATGCTCGATCAACGCATTAAGGATAAAGCGCAGGGTAAAATTCGTACTTTAGCTGCGAACTTGTCACCGCAAGATATTCAAGATGCAAAAAATCGTGCCGATCGTTGGATTCAAACTGACGATGGTACACAATAAAATAGCATAAGTTGATGCGTCAAAAAAGCTCGATTGATTCGGGCTTTTTTTATGGGGTGGTCTTCCTACGGTTTATTACATTTGTCGCACAAACAATGTACTCACCTCTTTTGTTAGCTCGCTATGATCGAAGTCTCAATGTCACACTGAATAAAACATCGGAGAAGACCATGTCACACGAAGGCTATCATGAGCCCACAGCTGAACTCAGTGATGATGTGCGCGACATGCATCGCGCCATCGAGTCACTGATGGAAGAACTTGAAGCGGTAGATTGGTACGCACAACGAGCATACGCCTGCAAAAACAAAGAGCTGCGCGAGATCATGCTGCATAATGCGAATGAAGAAAAGGAACATGCCGCAATGGTGTTGGAATGGATTCGCCGTCGAGATCCAGTCATGGACAAGAACTTGCGCACCTATTTGTTCAAAGATGGGCAGAATATCCTTGAAATTGAGGAAGAATCTGAATCATAACTGCTAAAAAAAATCAGTAGTGCATCAAAGAATGAATTGATTGATTGATCCAAAAACGCGATAGCACTCTACTTGCTATCGCGTTTTTTTATGCTGATGATTACAATAACGCATCAATCCTCAAAACGATTTAAACCATGTATTCTTTCGCCGACAACACCTTAATCCTTGCCAGCAATAATCAAGGTAAAATCAAAGAATTCAATTCATTGTTTGAATTTGCGGCATTACCAATTCAAGTGATTGCACAAGGGCAACTGGGGATTATTGACGCGATTGAGGATGGACTCAGTTTTGTCGAAAATGCGCTGATCAAGGCGCGTCATGCAGCAAAAGCCTCAGGACATGCAGCGCTCGCCGATGATTCAGGACTGTGCGTTCCGATCTTGGGCGGTGCACCTGGCATTTATTCGGCTCGGTTTGGCGGTGAACATGGTAATGATGCGCTCAACAATCAAACCCTGCTCGAAAAACTCAAACCACATCGCAACGGACAACCGATTCCAGCGATGTTTGTCTGTGTCTTGGCATTGGTTCGTCATGCAGAAGATCCGTTACCACTGATTTGTCAGGGCATTTGGCAGGGTGAGATTTTGGAAGAAATCCGCGGCGAAGGGGGTTTTGGCTATGATCCGCTGTTTTGGTTGCCTGAATTAGGCAAAGCCAGCGCGGAATTGGAAAAATTAGAGAAAAATAAAATCAGTCATCGTGGTATTGCGATGGCACAGTTTCGGGCGGCGATGTTGGCGGGATGACAATCAGCATGTAGATTTTTTATCGTTGGGCTTCGTTCCTCAACACCAGCCTACATAGTCAGCCCAACTTACGCGCGTTGGGGATTAGAGTTTTATAATGCTTATTTAGAATGATCGACGTTCTTTGGTTCTCCGCACGACCTACAATGTTTTCTAAACAGTAAGTTAGATCCACTATAGCCTACTGTATCTATGACAAAAAAACTGCTCTTACACCATGGGCAATGATCGTATGCCATAAGCCGCATGCCGTTAAAGAAAATAATAGGAAAAACTATTAAAGGAGATATTTTGAGCAAAGTGTCTTCATCAATCGGATGCTTTATCAAAGAACTCACTATTATTAAAATAATAGGTACTAGCGGACATAAAAAAATGAAATAAAAAATATCTTCCTGAGTCTCATCAGCTTCTTATAAGCAGCAATTTTTTCATCAATATTTAAATGCTTCACCATGTCGTTTTATTAGATTTATGCGCAGCTGATCTTGGAAATAGACCTCCAAGAAAAATTAGCTCACTGAGCCTGTCCAAGTGCCGCCCACATCTAAAGTTTATTAACATATACCGCTCATTTCGATATTTCGACAAGCTCAATTACCGCAGGCTCAATGAACTACTTTTAGATTTCAAAGTTATATTTCCCTTCCAACCTAACCACCCCACCCTCCACAGGCCTCAACGTCTTTTCCGCAAACGTATATCCCTCATTACCCAACAGTAAAACACTCGAAACGCGCGTTCCATAAATCGGACTATCAATCCGAATCGACGACAAGACTTTTTCCATCTCAATGCCAATTCCTGTATGCGGTAAACTCTCAACGGGCGCTTGTGTTTCATCATCGAGCAGCGTAAAACCATTGGCAACTAGAACATCATCGTCCACGGTTAAATCTAACGATTGAAAACCCTGCAACAATCGATTGGTTTTTGGCCACGGCATATCAAGCAATGCATTACTCAGCACATGTATTCCAGCAGTTAACGCTTGTGCAGGCATCCCACGATTACCCAAAACAGCAGCATCAGTCAACGTCCCGACAATCAAATTAAATCCTGCATAGTGTGCTTGATTGACCGATTGCAGAAATGCCAACGGTTCACTATTTCCATTTAAATAATCAGCAACCAATGCCCCACGCGTAATGACATCGACAGACGCGCTGGGTTTTTCACGATAATTCGTAATTACCGCCCAACGGCCTGTTGACGTTATTCCCAACCACGTACCGCCTGACTGCAAGTCAAGCCCAGCGATGATCGAACTTTGCGACCAAATGGCGAGCGGCGCAGCATCACGATTAAAGAACTCATCACGATTACCGAATAAGATGAGCGGTCTATTCGGAACAGTCTGCCACGCTAATACAACAATACACATAAGGGATTGAACTCAAAACTGAAACAATAAAATAGAAATAAGCAATAACGGAATACGCTAGAATGCCATCACTTTGATTTAGATACAACGAGCCACCCATGTTGACCTACCCTCAAATCGATCCTATTGCACTCGCAGTGGGTCCTCTTAAAATTCATTGGTATGGTGTGATGTACCTCCTCGCGTTCGCCAGTGCTTATGGGCTTGCGCTGTTTCGCGCGCGCCAATCGGAGCGCGGTTGGACAGAAGAATACGTCTCCGACTTAGTGTTTTATGGTGCACTGGGTGTGATTCTAGGTGGTCGTATTGGTTACATGCTGTTTTACCAATCAGATGCACTACTCAGCAATCCGCTGTCACTATTTAAAGTGTGGCAAGGCGGCATGAGTTTCCATGGGGGGTTCATTGGCGTGATGCTCGCGATGGTCTTCTTTGCGCGTAAACATGGCAAAACAGCCTTTCAAACCCTTGATTTCATTGCACCCTGCGTTCCGACTGGATTGATGTTTGGGCGAATAGGTAACTTTATCAATGATGAATTGTGGGGTCGCCCTGTTATTGACCAGACTTTCGCACTGGCGATGAAGTTTCCAACAGGCGGCGATGTGTTACGTCATCCATCACAGCTGTATGAAGCAACATTTGAAGGCTTAGCCCTGTTTTTGCTATTGTGGTGGTTCTCAGCAAAACCGCGTCCACGCATGGCGATTTCGGCACTGTTCCTATTAGGTTATGGCGCAGCACGATTCGGGATTGAATTTTTCCGCGAACCTGATTTTGACCAGCATTTATGGTTCGGTTGGATGAGTAAAGGACAATTATTGACCGTTCCAATGCTCGCCATTGGGATATGGATGTTGTGGTATGCCTATCATCGCGGCATCTACGATTGGGGCAGCAAAAAGAACACGCCAGAGGGCAAACAAGCATGAATAACTACCTCGACCTGATGCGCCATGTTTTAACGCATGGCGTTGATAAAACAGACCGTACAGGCACAGGTACGCGTTCGGTGTTTGGCTATCAAATGCGCTTTGATTTGCAAAAAGGTTTTCCGATTCTCACGACCAAACGTGTGCACTTCAAATCCGTTGCCGTTGAGTTGCTGTGGTTTCTCAAAGGTGATACCAATGTCCAATATCTAAAAGATAACGGCGTATCGATTTGGAATGAATGGGCAACCGCAGAACAATGCGCGCGTTTCGGGCGCAATGAAGGTGATTTGGGCGCAGTCTATGGTCATCAATGGCGTAACTTCGGTGCAACCAAAAACCCTGATGGCACGTATCAGAAAGATGGTTTCGATCAAATTTCATGGCTCATCAATGAAATCAAAACTAATCCTGATTCACGTCGTCTGATTGTCTCTGGTTGGAATCCTGCTGAAGCAGGACAAGTGGCTTTGCCACCCTGCCATACGATGTTCCAGTTTTATGTCGCCAATAGCAAATTGTCATGTCAGCTTTATCAACGTAGCGCGGATATTTTCTTGGGCGTGCCGTTTAATATTGCCAGTTATGCGTTGCTCACGCATTTGATTGCCCAAGTGACGGGATTGGAAGTCGGTGAATTTGTCTGGACGGGTGGCGATAGTCATTTGTATAGCAATCATTTTGAGCAAACGACTTTGCAATTGAGCCGTGAACCATTGCCATTGCCGAAGCTCAAAATCAATCCTGCGATTACCGATCTTTTTGCATTTGAATATGCGGACTTAGAGTTAGAGAACTATCAACATCATCCAGCGATTAAAGCGCCTGTTGCGGTTTAAGGTAATGCCTGTCTCTTTCCCCTGAGGGGGAAGACTTCAACGCAAAAGCATTGCAGAATACATTTCAACTGTTAACGCATACATAGACTTCCAAATCTTCCCCTTGAAAGGGAAGACTTCAAAGCAAAAGAAAAAAGGATACTCATGACTTCAAACGCTATCGAAATCGTCCATGTGGTTGCCCTGGACGAGAAAAATTGTATCGGTGTGGATAATCAGTTGCCATGGCATTTGCCTGCTGATTTACAGCACTTCAAGCAGATTACACAAGGTGGCGTCATTGTCATGGGTCGTAAGACGTTTGATTCGCTGGGTCGCTTACTGCCGAATCGTAGTCATTGGGTTTTGACCCGTCAAACCGATTGGACACACGAAGGCGTACATGTCGAGCACACGCTCGATGGATTGATTCAAGGTGCAACTGCCGAAGCGATTGCGCGCGGTCAATCATCGTTGTACATCATTGGTGGTGGTGAGCTGTTTACTTTAACGATGCCTATCGCTGATCGACTAGAGTTGACTCATGTTGCACTCGATGTCGCGGGTGAAGCCTACTACCCTGCTATTCCTCCCGAGTGGATCAAAGCACATACAGAAAATGAACAAGTTGATGCGACAACAGGTGTAAAGTTTAGCTTTGTGACTTATCGCAAAACGGCGTAGAAACGATGACTTTGTCTGTTTTGATATCACGCAATATTGATCAAAAAAGACCCTCACAATACCGATATTGTGAGGGTCTTTTTTGATTTAAGTGCTTGAAGATTTAAACTACAGCTTAAAGTATGCTGTACCGTTTATTGCACGTTATAAAGATGGAGGCTGGCATTTTTAATCCCGAACATAGTCGCACGCTCCAATATCCGCTGCGCCCAACGGCGGTGTGTGGTCGGTTCTAACATGCTGCCATGACATTCAAATACCGCTTTGGCGTTTACATCTAAGATTTTTTTCGCCTCAATCAGTTCATGTTCTTCCACTTGATAGGCACGATGCACCAATTCAATTTGCGAAGGATGGATGATGGTTTTACCCGACAAACCATGTTGAATATCAATCTGCAATTCTTCTTCTAATAAATGCGTTTGGCTGAAATGTTCAAACACAGGCGCACTCAAGGAAAATCCAAAAGGCAAAAATTGACCCGATAAATTGGCAATCAGCTGACCTATCGGTGTTCTATAAATAGTCTGATGGACAGGGCGTCTAAGCCCCAGACAACCCAGCAAATCATTGCCGCCAATGCGCAAGGCCAGCGTCGGACGAAAATCCTGGAGTAAGGCTTGGCGCAATTCGCGCATGGCAACCATATCAAAGGTTTCAGCCGATTCTAAGGTCGGCATCACCATTAAGGATTCTGGAATAATTTTTTGCCACTCAAGCAGATTATCCAGCCCAAATTTCGGCAAAACCATGCCGTCTACTTGCGTGATGAGCGGCCATTGACCCAGTTCACGCGCCATTTCAAGATGTCTTGGACGGACAGACACAAAGGGATGCCGCTCTAATCGAGGTTCATTTGCAAGACGGAATAGCAGTGCTTGTAAGTTGGTTAAGGTGTATGCAACATCTTGTTCCGCCACAGCATCTTCTAAACAAATGACGACCGAGCGTAATTGTGGATATTTTTCACCTTTGACCACGCTCCATAAATCATCACGCGTGGCCGGCATATACATCGTTGCGCCTAAAGAGAGTGCAGACTGCATCATTATGCGGCTCCAAGTTTTTGGATTAACGTAACCGCGCGATAAGGCGCTAATGCCTCACCAACGATTTTAATCGGGGTGTTGGTTTGTTCTGCCAAATGGCGCAATAAAGCGGTATCAGGGTCTTTTTCATCTCTTAATAAAATGACTTCTGGCACACGACGCAAAATAGCGCGAGTCGCTTCAGCAATCCCCGGTTTAATCCGATTCAAGTTACTAATCTGATAATCATCTGCAATCTGCTGAATCACATGACTGGCTTGCTGTTGCTGTTTTTGACGTTGCTGCCTTGTCCACTTTGCCGCGTCGACAGCGGTCAGTTGGCGGCGAATCTGGTTAATCTGGTCAATAAACTGTGTTGATTGATCAAACTCAGCAAGATGATGATACTCAATACAACCATGCCATTGATCCAAATTGTCGTTGTTCACAGTCTCAGCAGTGAGCGCGTCGCCGATACAAATACTGCGCGAGATCAACCCTGAAATGGTTGAACCCAAAATACCTGACGGAATCAACCAATCATCACCACTTGCAGCGAGCCACGCACAACCGCCGACATCGGCCAAAGTGACCAACGGCAAACAATCACGGGTTGGATGTGCAAAACGTGGATCTTGTCCTAAGCTCTGCTCAAGCTGTTTGCTAATCGCTCCTTTGCCCGTCCAACCATCGACAAAAACCAATGATTGCGCGCCATGTTTGGCCACAATGGTTTCGAGTGCCGCATAGTCGATACCGCGATCACGCACAATGCTAATGCCATAATGCACCGCTTCCACCGATAAATCGGCTAACGCGTGGTACAACAACACGCCTAAAGGCACGCCAGCGCGGACAAAACTGACTAACACAATTGGCGCCGTAAATTCTTGCGCCAGCCGTTGTGCCAGCATTTGAACTTCTGTGGCCATTCGTGTGGCGTTTTGCGCCAATGCTGTGGCAAACAATTGCAAATGCCGCTCGCTTGGGGAGTGCTCGATGCTAATCATTTGTGAATAATGCTTGGCGCCCGATTGAATCAAGCGCTCTTTTTCAGCAGTTGGCGTGGCGTCCAAGTGAGTCTTCTGCAACAAAAATAATACTTCGTTGGGGCGATACGAACCGCTAAAACCATTGGCTAAGATTGCATCAACATCAATCTGTTTATTGGTAATCGCCATAATATCCTTCTTGTGTATATTGGGTGTGCAATGCTTTTGCGACCCAACGATTCAGCTGGCTGTGTTTCGGCATGCCCCACCAATCACATTGGCTTAAAAAACCAACATCAGACAAACTGTCTCCAAAACCAAGTATCGGTTGCGCTGGCGTATGCTGTTTCTTTAATAAGGCTTGCGTCGCACTGGCTTTGCTCACCACATGGGGAATCAAGGCCAGATTATTGCCATTCATATGTGAATAAAAACCATCCAACAAGCGCGCAGGAATCTGTTGTAAGAAGTTCTTTAGAAATAAGCTATCTGGTTGATTTTGTTTGACCACCAAATATAAGCCCAGATTTTCTTCTTCGACGATCCAAGTGCGCACTGAGCCAAAATCAACGGCCGCTTTTTGGACATAATCCATCAAGGCTTGCAGTTTGGTTTGATACGGCGCAAGTGCATGTTGCATATGCTGATGCCAGTCTTGATCGACCGTTCCATCGGGGCTCAAAATTGTGCCTCCATGCGAACATACCGCGCCATGGTTAAAGTTAAATTGCACGCGCGATAACGCTTCGACACTGCGTGCCGTGATGGCCACCACATCCGTCGACTGAAACAACCACTGCACAAACTGCCATTGGGTCGGGCTCATATATGACAACGGCTGACCATTTTTGTCAGTGGTCGCCACCTGATAGCGGGGGTCAGGTTTAATGCGATTATGGGTTTGAAATAATGTATCGTCTAAATCAACCAAAGCCAAAGGACGAATCAGCGCATCAGGGCTCGGTAAGGTATTTGAAAAAGTCATGTTAATAGGCTTCAGTAATAATTTCGGCATTCGGAAATGCCTGTAATAAAAGAGGATCAACCGATTCTGCGGATGTTTCAATGGCAATTAAAATTCGGTCATATGCCGTGTGATCGACGTTATAAACAAAATTTTGAATGCCCAAACCATAGTTGTCACTAAATGCGAGACTGTGTTTAATGGCTTGACCTAACGCAATCGGCGAACGGGTAATTGCTGAAAACTTCACCTCTGCGCCTTGCTGTTCCAACTGTGCTGCCAACAAATAAGGCGGCCAGACATATTCACCTGTGCCCAAGACTAAAATGCGTTCACCGATTTTAGCCGTGGCATTCAAACTTGCCTGACTTCCTCGGGTTGGTAACCGTCCCCAATTGCTTTGGGCGAGGACTGGAAAAGTACCATGCGCCACCGTATCGACTTTGGGCATATGAATCGTCGGAGGATTGGAAGCATCTTGCCATTGCCAATCACCCGACAACAAACTTACTGCTTGGCAATCTAAACCGTCCAGTTGAAAGCCTGATGACCAATCGGCCAAAGTCGCAGTGACCACATGACTGATTTGATTTAATCCGGCCTGTTGCATTGCTGCGACCAAGTTAATAAAGGTTTTTCCTGTGGACGCTTCATCATCAACCAAAACAACCGTTTTGCTATTTAAAATAAGCTGTTGCAATGCCTCATCCGGTGAACCATAGAGCAACTGATCTTGTGCGTGGCTGTGTTCTTCTAAAAACCGTGCTAACAACGGCGCATCCGCCACAGGATGGCGTGTGGTGCTGATAAACACCGCATCTGGATAGCGTTGTTGCAGGACATGATGCACCCCTGCACCGAGTCCCACCGCTGTTTCAGCCATGCCGATCACTAATAAAGGTTGCGGCAAATTGTCGGGAATGCGTTGTGCCAAATCTGTATAGGCAGCGCACATTTGAGCTGGGCTCACAGGAATATGTCGACCCAAAACTTTGGACACAAACAAGAAAGCCCGCTTGGGATTAATGCGCTCGGCAAATTCCAATAAATCTTGCCATTGCCATGCACTCGCGGGTGAAGGGGTCAGCGATAGCGTGCCGCGAGAAAGCTTAATTTCAATCATGTAAAAATTTAATCTCTGCTCCAAATACAGAAGCAATCAATAGGCGAATGAGGACGTTGAATTTCCTGAGCGAGTTTTTTAGACCTCGCCCTTGGACGTACAAACCATTGGTTGAAATATAATCAAGGTGTTTTAATAAGTTAGAATATTAGCCATCAACCCGCACGCTTGTGGTAATCGCACGCACCAAAGCACTAGACCCGGAAATGTCTGCCGTGTTGGTTGGTTGTTGAGTGATCCCCAGCCCATGCACAACCGCCGTGGCAATCAAATTGACGCCGCTATGCATGGTGTAACCGATACCACCCGAAGGGCGTGGATTGATTTCTAAAATATACAACTCGCCTTCTGCTGAATAACGCGCCTGCATATTGACCAAACCATCACAGGCAAATAATTCCGCCACCTTAACAGCCAAATCACGCGCGGGATCATTTAAAGATAATCGTTGATTATCATCGTGTTGTTTATAACGCACCACCGCTTGTTTGACTTTGCCGTGCTCGCAAAACATATCAACCGAGCACTCTAAGCCAGTAAGCATGGGCATAACGAGATAATCGGGTGGCGTTTCCAGTTGTGCGTAACTGTCAATAAATTGCTGTGGGTGCGCCTTAAAATTACTGCTATTGGCAAAACAATCAAACGCTTTAGCATTCGGATCTAAACGCCAAAATCCTGCGGCAAAAACGCCTTTGATCGGCTTGACGCCCACACCACCACGACTGGCCCAATCGGCAATGGCGACAATCAACTGTTCAGCGTTACTGACCGTCGTTGCAGGCACAACAGGCAATCCCGCATCGGTACACGTTTGGGTAAATAGCGATTTATTATTGACTTGCTCTAGGTGTTCGATGCTGCTGGCGCCTGCCATTAAGCGAATGCCTGCTTGCTCAAATTTATGCTTTTCAGTCAGGTAAGTCCGTCCATAGCGTCCTGCAACAATCAATTTGACATTCAGGCGTTGTGCTTGCTCAATCACCCAATCCACACGCTCATCTAAAGGCGGTTCTAAAAAGGCAATATCGGCGACACTGGTAATGTCAGGACGGATGATGCTGTGCGACGCAACAATATGAATTTGATCGGCAAAACAAGCCTGTCTGAGTGCCAATATCAAATCACGCTGGCAAGAATGCCCTTGGGTCAACCAAACACCGATACTCTGAGTCGGTGGAATAAAATCCGCACAGGGTTGTTTTAATGAAAGATTCACTGAAGAAGCGCTCGACATGACAGCCTATTAGTATAAATTGGGAGGAAGGATATTGTGAAATAGGCTGCAAAAAAAACCGCGACGAAAATGGGAGTATACAAGATTAAAATCACAGATACCGCCCCTTGACGGTCATTCTGACCGTAGTTTACAAACCAACAAAAAAAACAATTAATTTTTGATTGCTATTCAAGCACTGAACCGCTAAAAAAAGGCAGAAACTCGATGATAAAAAATAAGAAAATTGATTTTTTATTCAGCTCGCTTTTTATTTAGCTCATTTTAAGGGTTTTAATATGATTCAGCTTACGGCAGGGGCAAACACTGCCTTATCTTCGCCCATGATTGAAATTAGGATGAAGCAGCACAGCACTCAAAGTGTTCAAGCTGATGTCTCCGCCTATGCCTTAGCACAAGATACACAAAAAGTGCGTGGGGATCAGGATATGATCTTTTATGGTCAAACCAGCAACGCATCAGGCAGTATTCGCCTGCAACAACAAGGCAATTTAAGCACTTTTCAGCTTGATTTGAGCAAAATTGAACCGCCCATTGCAAAAATTGCCGTCAGTGCGACGTTAGATGCGCCATTTACATTTGCGGCATTACAACGCCTTGAAATTGAGCTGTATGCCACCGGGCAATTGATCGCCAGTGCGGTGATCGAAGGACAAGGCCGAACAGAGGCGGCACTAATCGTCGGTGAGTTTTATCGACATCAGCAAGGCTGGAAATTTCGTTTGGTCGCGCAAGGCTTTAATGGCGGCTTGAAACCTTTAGCCGAACATTTCGGGGTTGAAATTCAAGCAGAACCAACACCCGCACCTCCCCCTGCTCCAATTCCAGCTCCAGCTCCCATCCCTGCTCCAGCACCACGGGTGAATTTGAGCAAAATTACCCTTGATAAGCAAAACAGCAAAATCAACTTGAGCAAACAAGCGCAGGGTTTTGGTGAAATCAAGGTGAATCTGAATTGGAACAAAAAAGGCGATCCGACTCAAAAAGTAAGCTTCTTAAAATCATTAACCGGTGGTAAATCAGGGGTTGACTTAGATTTGGGCTGCTTGTTTGAAATGCAAGATGGCACTAAGTCGGTGATTCAAGCATTGGGTAATTGTTTTGGCGCGTTTGATCACCGTCCTTATATTCAACTCTCTGCCGATGATCGTTCGGGAGCCTCAACCGATGGTGAGTGGCTCAAAATCAATGGTCGACATTGGGATCAAATCAAACGGATTGTGATTTTTGCGTTTATTTATGAAGGCGCGCCCAACTGGGCGGCAACCGATGGCGTCGTCACCATTTATGTGCCCAACCAGCCGCCGATTGAGATTCAACTCAGCGAGGGCGGTGATCGGTTGAGAATGTGCGGCATTGCGGAATTGACCAACCATCAGGGTGAGTTTCAAGTGTCGAGGCAAGTGAAATATGTGGCAGGGCATCGCGAGTTAGATCAGCATTTTGGGCTCGGTCTACAATGGAAAAGCGGCTCTAAAGATTAGTGATCCATTTTTAACATCAAAAACGTAATAAACAGACAGTTTTAAGTCATCACGGAGAATTTACCATGGCACTTTCATTAACAAAGGGCGGAAATGTTTCGCTGACAAAAACAGACCCTAATTTGGTCCGTATCTTAATTGGTTTGGGCTGGGACGAACGGGCAACCGATGGCGCATCTTTTGATTTGGATGCCAGTGCATTTTTGCTAGGTACCAGCGGCAAAGTGCGCGGTGATCATGATTTTATTTTTTATAATCAGTTGCGCTCTATTGATGGCGCGATTGAACATACGGGTGATAACCGCAGTGGTCAAGGCGATGGCGATGATGAGTCAATCTTGGTTGACTTATCCAAAGTCTCTGCCGAAATTGACAAGGCAGCCATTACCGTCACGATCCATGATGCGGCTGCACGTGGGCAAAATTTTGGTCAAATCGCCAACGCCTTCATTCGAGTCGTCAATCAAGATAATGGTATTGAAATTGTAAGATTCGACTTGGCTGAAGACTATTCCACCGAAACCGCCATGGTGTTTGGTGAGCTTTATCGCCACAATAGCGAATGGAAGTTCCGTGCCGTTGGACAAGGTTATGCAGGCGGTCTTGCGGCAATGTGTCAACAATATGGTATTAGCGTCGCTTAAGTGACCACATGTCATCGTACCAGTTTTAGAGGCTATTTTATAGAATAGGTTTAAAGACTCGGCATTTGTATTTTTTTTAATCTTGATCATCATTAAAGGGCAACAATGAAGCACTTTCGTTTTTCCATCATTTTTACCATCATTTGCTTGGGTTTGTCGGCATGGTGGGGATTCTCACACGGCCCAGAAGCGGGCATTAATGCCATGTTTAAGGCATTGCTCATTACTGCGATTTTGGCGGTGATGGAAGTATCGCTATCATTTGATAACGCGGTCGTGAATGCGTCCGTATTGCGCAACTGGGATGCTTTTTGGCGTCGGTTGTTTTTAACAGTTGGTATTTTGGTCGCTGTGTTTGGTATGCGCTTGTTGTTCCCGTTGTTAATCGTGGGTGTAACTGCCGACATGAGCATGGTTGAAGTGGCCAAACTCGCACTCAATGATCCTGCTTCTTATTCCGAAAAACTGATGCTACACCACGCTGAAATTGCTGCATTTGGTGGCATGTTCTTGTTGTTGGTGTTTTTAAACTTCTTGTTTGATGACGGCAAAGACACGCATTGGTTTCATTGGTTGGAAGAAAAACTGTCTAGCCTTGCCTCTGTGCCAGCGATGTCTGTATTTATCGCCTTGATTGCATTGTTAATTATGGCAGGTGCTGTTGGTGGCGAGACTAAACTAGCCGTTGTGATGTCAGGCATCTGGGGCGTGGTGGTTTATGTTGGCGTTAAAGCTATTGGGCACATGCTTGAAGGCAGTGGTGGTGGTGACGAAGAAGGCGAAAAATCTCTGAGCTCTTCGGGTTCTAGCAATGTCGTGAAAGCGGGTATTGGTGGCTTCTTGTACCTTGAAGTCTTAGATGCGTCATTTAGCTTTGATGGCGTCATTGGTGCGTTTGCGATTACCAGTGATGTCGTGATCATTATGCTGGGTCTGGCTATTGGTGCAATGTTTGTTCGTTCAATGACCATCTTTTTGGTTGAGAAAGGCACATTGGAAGCCTACATCTACTTAGAGCATGGTGCACATTACGCAATTGGTGCGCTGGCTGTCATTATGCTGGTCAGTGGGACTGGCGTGCATGTTCCAGAACTGGTCACTGGTTTAATTGGTGTGGCGTTTATCGTTTGGGCGGTGCTATCGTCGATTGCACATAGCAAACGTGAATCTGCTTGATTAAAACAGTAACCAATTAACACCAATAACATGTTGCCGCACATCAAAAAATAAGGTTTAAATAAGCACCTTAAATGTGTGGCAACAATTATTTTTAACCAAGGAGAGAACAACTCATGGCAATTAGCTTAACCAAAGGCGGCAACGTTAATTTAAGTAAAGAAGCACCAGGTATTGCAAAAACCACGATTGGTTTGGGCTGGAATCCACGCGCGACTGATGGTCAGGCCTTCGATCTTGATGCGATTGCGTTTTTGGTCGGTGAAAACGGCAAAGTGCGCATGGATACCGATTTCATTTTCTTCAACAACTTGAAATCAGCGGATGGTTCAGTCGCACATAATGGCGACAACCGCACTGGCGAAGGTGATGGCGATGATGAAACCTTATCAGTTGACTTGTCTAAAATCCCTACTGATGTGGCTAAAGTTGTGTTTTGCGTAACTATTTATGAAGGCTCAACACGTAATCAAAACTTTGGTCAAGTAAGCAATGCTTATATTCGCGTTATTAATGATGCGGGCGGCAGTGAAATTGCACGTTACGACTTGTCAGAAGACAGCAGCACCGAAACAGCGATGGTTTTTGGTGAATTGTATAAAAACGGTAGCGAATGGAAATTCCGCGCGATCGGTCAAGGTTTTGCAGGTGGCTTAGGGCCATTAGCAGCGTCTTATGGCGTCGCGATTTAATTTTAATGTTGAGGCGTTAACATTGGCGCTTTTACGTTGAAACTATTGGATATCAATATAGGCAGGCGTATTGTCGCCCTGCCTATATTTTTTTAACTGATGCTTTTAAAAAATTAACAATTTAAAAGTTTAGCAATATACAGAAAAAAAGTGCTTATGCATAAGCACGAAGAAACGAAGCATAGACACATCAAT
>JACMMY010000110.1 GCA_014378805.1 Moraxellaceae bacterium | reverse complement strand
TATTTTTAAATGAAATGGAAGAAAATTTTGATGGGTTGAAAGTGATGGTGATTGATGATTCTAAAACGATTCGTCGCACCGCAGAAACTCTTCTCCAAAAAGCAGGTTGTACTGTACACACCGCAGTAGATGGATTTGATGCATTGGCCAAAATCGCCGATACACAACCAGATGTCATTTTCGTTGATATTATGATGCCTCGCCTCGATGGTTATCAGGCATGTGCCCTGATTAAAAACAATCCTGCATATCAAAAAACCCCCGTCATTATGTTGTCTTCAAAAGACGGGCTTTTTGATAAGGCGAAGGGGAGAATCGTTGGTGCAGACGATTACTTGACGAAACCTTTTAGTAAAGAAGAACTTTTTAGTGCAATTCGTCAGCATGTCTCTGCAGCTGCGGAATAGAAAATCGAGAAGGATCTTGTGATGGCAAAAATTTTAATAGTCGATGATTCTCCAACTGAAACGTTTCGATTTCGCGAAATGCTACTCCGCAATGGTCATGTTGTGCTTGAGGCGACCAATGGTGCAGATGGTGTTGCAGTGACTTTGGCTGAAAAACCAGATTTAGTGCTGATGGATGTGGTTATGCCTGGTATGAACGGTTTTCAGGCGACTCGACAAATTACGCGTGGTGCGGATACGTCGCAGATTCCTGTAGTGATTGTGAGCACTAAAGATCAGGAAACTGACCGTGTTTGGGGGCGCAGACAAGGTGCAAAAGATTATTTAACGAAGCCTGTGGATGAGGCCGAGCTGATGCAGGTAATCGGGAAGCTCTTGCCATAACGGTTGGTTCAAGCTTTTTATAAGCCTTGTTGTTAATAATAAAGCATGTGGTTGATACTTGGGATAGTGAGCTATGGCTGCCAGAGGGTTTATTCAGCTGTTGCGTCTTTCGGAAAGAGGACGTCAGCGGATTCAGCAAGGACAGGAAAGTCAAGAAAAGCGTTGGTCTGGTGTTGGTTTCATGCTGGCTGGTCAACGATACATTGCACCACTTGGCGAGGTCGCTGAAGTGCTTCGCGTGCCAGAATATACGCCTGTTCATGGTGTGCATCATTGGCTTTTTGGTTTGTCTAATGTACGCGGTCGTCTTTTACCTTTGATTGATTTAGCTAAATTTACCAACGTTACTGACGAACTCAGTCTTGATTCTGCAAAGCGCAAAATCATGGTGGTTGATCATGGTGATTTGTTTAGTGGGTTGTTGGTCGATGAGGTACTGGGTATTCAGCACTTTAGTAAACAGACATATGATGCAAAAAATACGAGTCAATATGAAGGGATTCAGCCTTATTTGCAGGGCGGATTTAGCCGTGCAGATCAGTTCTGGAGAATTTTTATGCTGAGTAAACTTGCAGCTGATTCGCGTTTTTTAAGTGCAAGCTTATAGTTGTTTTTTTGTGGTCATTGAGGTGTATTTAGCTTTCAGTGACATGTTTCTGTAAATAGTAATAGTTTAGTTGTGCCGAGTAGTGATTCAAAATTTGAGTGGTCGATGCGAATGTAGATTCGAAACGATGCTCTTGAGTTCACGTCGATTGGGGCATGGATATAAACTCAATTCGATAAATATGGAGTGGTAACAATGAGTTCTAACGCAGTAAAGTCGAAAATAAAGAATAATGCGGTGGTTAGTAAGCTCACCGAGGCGGCGGCGCGGTTAAATGTTTTTTATAACCGCTTCTCGGGAACTTTTGGCGATTCGCGGAAAGTGAAGCCATGGTTTGTTTTGGCTGCTGTATCCTTGTTACTATTTCTGTTGTCTTTGGGCTATTTGATTTACACCGTGCCAAAAAGTAACCAGATGGTTCGGGATATGGGGGATCTGCGTGTTTTGTCTGAACAGATCGCGAAAAATGCGAGCGAGGCATCCACAGGACGTGGTGGCGAGGCTTTTGATCGTTTGGACAAGTCGAAACAGTTATTTCAGACACGTTTAGATAGTTTGACGTCGAATTATGGTACGAATAGCGATGAAGCAGTAACTGTTTTGAATGCTTGGGTTAAAACAGACCAAGCAGTAAAGGATATGTTAAGCAATAGAGAATTGGTGGATGATTTACATGATGTTGGTGTGCAAATTCGTGATGTTGTTCCTTTAGTTCAGGAAAACTATAACAAAATTAGTGATCGAATGATCAAATCGAATGTGCATGCTGATCAAGTTGTGCTTGCGCGTAATCAAGTTTTGTTATCTGAGCGTATTTTAAAGGCAATTACCGAGGTTTTATCGGGTGATGAAGCGGCAATTTCTTCAGCGTCTGGTTTCTCTGACGATACTCAAGAGTTTGGTCGCGTGTTGAATGGGCAACTTAAAGGTAATTCAGAACTGGGAATTCAGCCTATTAAAGGCGCTACGGAAAGAAAGTCGCTTGCTGAGATTGAGAAATCTTATGATGATGTCTTGAAACCTTCTGCTGCAAAAATGTTTATTAGCTCGCCGCAAATTACCCAAGTTCGCGATTCTGCAAAACAATTATATCAAGCTTCTGCTCAGTTGCAGGGCCAGCTCGGTGTTTTGTCTACTGCGGTCCAAACAAAATATGGTTCAGTGTTGCCGAGTGCGTTAATGATACTGGGTTTATTGGGGTTGAGCTATGCGTTGGTACGTTTGTTTATCATGCGTTCAAGCATTGACCAAGAGCGAGCGATGGCTGGAGCGCAGAAGGAAGCGGAGCGTGCCCGTGAAATTCAAGCAGAAAGTGAACGCAATCAAACTGCTATTTTGCGTCTACTGGATGAATTAGGCGATCTTGCTGATGGCGACTTAACTGTTAATGCAACAGTTTCTGAAGACTTTACGGGTGCGATTGCTGACTCTGTTAACTTTGCGATTGACCAGTTGCGTTTGTTGGTTTCTGCAATTAATACAACAGCGTTGCAGGTTGCACGTTCTTCGCAAGATACGCAGATGACAGCAATGCATTTGGCTGATGCGTCTGAACATCAGGCACAAGAAATTGCGGGAGCTTCTGCCGCGGTGAATGAAATCGCAGTATCTATTGATCAAGTGTCTATGAATGCGATTGAATCAGCAGCGGTTGCGGAGCGTTCAGTGGGTATCGCTGTAAATGGTGGTGATGTTGTTCAACGTTCAATTGAAGGGATGAACATCATTCGCGACCAGATTCAAGAAACAGCGAAGCGTATTAAGCGTTTGGGTGAGTCATCACAAGAAATTGGCGATATCGTTTCTTTGATTAACGACATTGCTGACCAAACAAATATTCTTGCGTTGAATGCGGCAATTCAGGCATCGATGGCAGGTGAAGCTGGACGCGGATTCGCGGTTGTTGCTGACGAAGTTCAGCGTTTGGCGGAACGTTCTGCTAGTGCGACCAAGCAGATTGAAGGGTTGGTGAAAGCGATTCAAAGTGATACGAATGAAGCGGTAATTTCAATGGAACAAACAACCAGTGAGGTTATTCGTGGAGCAGGTTTGGCCCAGGACGCTGGAGTTGCTTTGGATGAAGTACAAAAAGTTTCGAGAAACTTGGCGGATTTGATTCAAAATATTTCATCTGAAGCGCGTCAGCAAGCTGCATCTGCAGGTCATATCTCGAATACCATGAATGTTATTCAAGAAATTACGACTAAAACCACCGCAGGTACGATGGCGACAGCGCACTCGGTTGGTAACCTTGCTGATATGGCTGCAAATCTACGTGAGTCAGTTTCTGGCTTTAAACTTCCTGATGAAATGACTGTAAATTGATTATATCGTGAAGCTATCGAGTAATTTAACATCAGTAAAAGCGCCTGTGGGGAATACAGATCAACCCCATGATGCCTTTGATGAGGAGCAGTCAGCATTATGGCACTCACTTATTGAATCGCGGATTGGGATGATTCTGCCTGAAATTCAGCACAGTCTATTTGAACGACGTGTACAAGAAAGAATGAAGCTTTGTGGTTTAGATGTCATGTCTTACTATCAGTTGGTGCAAATTCATTCGTTAGAATGGCAACAATTGGTTGAAGATTTGGTAGTTCATGAAACTGCGTTTTTTCGTCATACACCGTCTTTTGAGCTGCTTGAACATCGGTTGTCGCTTTTTACAACGCCTGTCCATATTTGGAGTGTGGGTTGTTCAACCGGTGAAGAGACTTGGTCTTTAGCCATGCTTGCTCATAAGCATGCTTTACATGGCTTTAGTATCATGGCTAGTGATATAAGTGAGTCAGTATTGAACGTTGCTCGCAATGGTCTGTATTCTTGGAGAAAGGCTGACAAAATTCCAGAGGCATACCGTGAAAACTGTATAGAATTGCCTGCGGGACACTCAAAACGTGCTCTACATGCATCTTCTATGACGACTCAAGATTGGCAAGTCAGTGATGTGTTGAGGCAAAAAGTTTTTTTTCATCGATTTAATTTGATGGATAGTGCCGATGTTCCATTTAGGCGATTACAAATAATTTTTTGTCAAAATGTACTGATTTATTTTCGGCAATTTGATCGCCGCGATATTTTGGATGCACTGGTTCAAAGGTTAGATATAGGCGGGTTGCTGGTTTTGGGGCCTGGGGAAATGGCGGATTGGGATCATCCAGCCATGAAAAGAGTCAAGCATGCAGGGACGTTGGCATATGAGAGAGTCAAAACATAGTCAAAACGATAAGTGTGATGATCGTTTTTTAAGTCATCTTATTTTGTCAGTTTTACGGAATAAGAAAACGGATAGTTTGTTGAGGACTAAGCCCTGTATTCATAAACGCCAATCGTTGCTGAAAAGTACAGTTAGTAAATTACAGAAATATATATATAAGCATCTGTTGAGCCAAAGCGCATCTTGGTTTTTACGGACGGACAATCGTATTCAGAGCAAAACATTATGAGTCTCCAACAGTCTTATATCGCCCTAGATTGGGTAAAAGATGCCCTTGATGAAACCTTGCAAAAGGTTCAATCGCAACTACCGGCTCAAACGCCAATATCTTT
>JACMMY010000109.1 GCA_014378805.1 Moraxellaceae bacterium | reverse complement strand
TATCCTTTGGGCGATCACAAAAGGCATTGGATAGCAGAGTATAGACATTTGATAATTTCTGTTCCTAAATTAGCTGCTGAACAAGAAAGGATCTCTACCATCCTCTCCGATATGAATGCTGAAATATCAGCACTTCAATCCAAATTAGAAAAATACAGAAAGATCAAAGCTGGAATGATGCAGCAATTGCTAACCGGTAAAATTCGTTTGGTATGAGCAACAAACCAACAGCTACTCCTTTACTCTCAGAATTAAAGCAACTGATAGAGCAGAGCAAGCAGCAAATAGCTGTTTCTGTAAATGCTACTCTTTCCTTATTGTATTGGGAAATTGGCAGACGCATCAATGCAGAAATTCTGATTAATGAAAGGGCGGAGTATGGAAAACAGATTGTCGCTACACTGTCGCGACAGTTGACTTTAGAATATGGTAGTTCATTTTCTGAAAAGAACTTACGGCGAATGATACAGTTTGCCCTTGTTTTCCAGGATCAAGCAATTGTCGCATCACTGATGCGACAATTGAGTTGGTCGCACATCCGCGAACTAATTCCTATACAAGATCCATTAAAAAGAGAGTTTTACATTGAAATATGCAAACTTGAAAAATGGAGTGTGCGCACGTTAAGAGATCGCATTCAATCGATGCTATACGAACGTACGGCCATCAGTAAAAGGCCCGAAGAAACCATCAAAAATGATTTAGAACTCTTAAAGAACGAGCAGCAACTGAGCGCTGACTTAGTATTCAGAGATCCTTACTTCTTAGACTTCCTGGGCTTGAAAGACACCTATTCAGAAAAAGATCTGGAAACATCCATCCTTGCCGAACTTCAACGATTTATCACAGAAATGGGTAGTGATTTTGCATTTCTTGCACGCCAGAAAAGGATTACTATTGATAATCGAGACTATAAAATTGATTTGCTTTTTTATCATCGCAAGCTGAAATGCCTTATTGCCATTGATCTTAAAATCGGCGAATTTGAAGCAGGATACAAAGGCCAGATGGAACTGTATCTGCGCTATCTGGAAAAACACGAACAGATGGAAGGTGAAAACTCTCCTGTGGGATTAATTCTGTGTACCGGAAAGAACGAAGAACATATTGAACTGATGCAATTAGATAAAAGCAATATTAGAGTTGCTGACTATTTTACGGTACTTCCAAGTCAGAAGATATTACAGGAAAAACTGCATCAGGCAATCATCATCGCTCAAAATAAACTCGATAATTATCAATCAAATGAGTAATGCAGCCCAGGCAGAACGAGCCACACAAAACCGGGTAGTGGATTTATTCCGAAATGAATTAGGATATCGCTATCTGGGTAATCTGGAAAAAGAACTCGATAACTCTAACATTCGGGAACAGGATTTAAGGAATTACCTGCAGGCAACAGGTAAGTACGCGCCTGAGTTAATTGACAAAGCAATTTTTAGCCTTAAAAAAGCGTCTGCAATAAATACCGGTGATGAGTTGTATCCAACCAATAAAGCTGTTTATTCCATATTACGGTATGGTGTAAAAGAACGCTTGGAAGCAGGAGAAAATAAAGAAACAGTTCAGCTTATTGATTGGGATAACCCTGCCAAGAACGACTTTGCGATAGCGGAAGAAGTAACCATAAAAAATCAGCATACCCGCCGACCTGACTTAGTACTCTATATAAATGGAATTGCAATGGGGATGATTGAGTTAAAACGGGCTGGTGTTACTGCAAGTGAGGGGATCAGACAATGTAGAAGCAATCAGGACGAGTTGTTTATTAAATCTTTCTTCACTACCATACAATTGGTTATGGCCGGGAATGATAGTCAGGGCTTATATTATGGAACCACGCTTACATCAGAAAAGTACTTCTTAAAATGGAAGGAAGATAATGATGTATATAATGAAGATGAAATACTGCTGGATAAACATCTGAAGCAATTTTGCAGCAAAGCAAGATTGCTGGAGATCGTCCACAATTTCGTGATTTTTGATAACGGGGTGAAGAAATTGTGCAGGCCAAACCAGTACTTCGGTGTTATAGAAGCACAAAAGAAATTAGCCAAAAAAGAAGGCGGAATAATCTGGCATACACAGGGAAGCGGCAAAAGTCTTACGATGGTGTGGCTGGCTAAATGGATTTTAGAGAATAAACCCGGTGGTGCCGGACAAAGGGTGCTGATTGTAACTGATCGTACAGAACTTGATGAACAAATAGAGGGGGTGTTTAACGGTGTTGAGGAAAGTATCGTCCGGCCAATTAGTGGCGTCGATTTGGTTGAAAAACTGAATGCCACCAGTCCGAGGTTACTTTGCAGCCTGATCCATAAGTTTGGAGGGAAAGATGAAAATTCTTCTTCGCAATTTATCGAGGATCTAAAAATCCCGAAAGACTTTCGTGCTAAAGGCGATTTTGTCGTATTTATCGACGAGTGTCATAGAACGCAGAGCGGCGATCTGCACAAGGCTATGAAAGCACTTTTGCCCGATGCAATTTTTATCG
>JACMMY010000108.1 GCA_014378805.1 Moraxellaceae bacterium | reverse complement strand
TCATTAAAATATTTTTAAATATGGACACTTATGAAACAAGAAAAATTGTCAAATACGCAGTCTAAAGCTCACTCAAAACCTGAAACAGCGGTTAGAATTGACAAATGGCTTTGGGCAGCTCGTTTTTATCGTACCCGCACAACAGCAAAAGAAGCCATTGACGGCGGTAAAGTTCACTATCAAGGTGAACGAGTCAAAGTCAGTAAAGAAGTTCGGGTTGGCATGGAGTTAAGCATTCGCCAAGGATTTGAAGAAAAAACCGTTGTAATTAAAGCTCTGAGTATTGTGCGAGGTAATGCAACGGCTGCACAGACACTATATGAAGAAACGCCAGCAAGCATCGCTCGGCGTGAACTTTTTCAAGCGGCGCGTAAACTGTCGAACCTTGCAAGACCTGATCATCGACCAAACAAACATGAGCGCCAACAATTACAGCGATTTCAGAATAAAAATAGCTCGCACAATGAGGATATATCTGATGATTTTTAAGTTTTACCAAATACAAACTCGATTTTGAGGTTTATCGAGTTATCTCTTGGATTCCATTCAAAATTAAGCACCCAAAAAAAATGTGATCGATTCGGCACTTTTTTTATTGAATGAACTAACAATCCTACACTTCGTCACTTTTTTGAGCTATATTGTCAATATTAGATGAATCAATAGTGTTGCTATTGAAAAAGACACGCAATATAGATTGAGCTAAGTATTTTCATAATAAACAGTAACTTGTTGAACAGTTATTAGTCACATTGTGACTCATCTCAACATTATTATTTAAAGACATTAGCTAAATGGACTGCTGGATATTTTATAAGAGTTAAGTGAGAACAACATGAATTTAAATATCATTAAGCTTTTAAATGCAGATTTACCGACTAACTCACTCAAAAAACTGTCCTTAGTTGGTGAAACCAAGTCTGAAATGCAGACTTGGGTTGGAAGTTTGTCGATGCTCAATGTTGGAGAAACTGCAAAACAACTCTACACAACACTCCAAGAACTGTTAATCCTAGATGTGCCTGATTCGATACGACTTGAGTTGATCGAAGTACTCCGTCCTGCTGTCTACACCATCATAGAGTCTCTTTCCAAACATTATATTAATCAAAATATTTTACTTGATGAGCGCGCAGAACGTATCGCAGGTTTAGCTCAACAATTGCGCGTTTTTGCCGCAATGATTTACCGTACTATAGCAGTTCGAACCACTGAAGAATTGCAAACACATACCTTTGGATTATTTGCAGTTGGCAAAAAGAAAGTATTACTTAATCTTGCAGCACAAGCGATTCATCGCGGTTTGACTGAATTTTTTAGACTTTCAGCTGAATCTAAAACACTATACCTTCCTGTCTACAAAGGGATGTGGCTGCGACTCCATGAACTATTGCAAAAATCACAAATCTTAGAGCTCAATAAGTTTGCACTGCGTGATGAAAATCAGGCTTATGGAAAAATATTGACCATCGAACAAGCATACCTCCGCTCAATTTTTATGTCTGCTTGTAATACCAATAAGTTACGTCAAACTGAAATTAAAAAAATTGGCCAACTCAGTGAAATTTGGGTCAGTTTAGTTCGTATATCGCCGACACCGAGCGGTCGTGATTTGTTCCTTGTTGATACTTCGATTGATGCACCACCAATGTATATTTCGCAACTCAAACAAATCAATCCATCGATGTATTACATCGATGTACAAGAGCTGCTCAGTCACTTTGAAAATCTTGGCAGTGACCACGCAAAATTACTTCACCCATCTGAAGAGACTTTGCTTTCTGGTTCACTCCGTATGCACTTACTACAAACCTTACGCGCACCAGCAGAACGAAGCACGGAAAGACATCCGCATAATGGTGTGATTAATTTATCATTAGGTTTAATTGGCGCTCACTATCAATTAGCAGATCGTCATTCATTTGAAGAAGTGATTCAAATCCAAGAAGTGATCACTAATCCTGAAATCCCCATTATTCAGCCCAATTCTGCCCATAGTGTTGATTTGAATTACAGTATTCAAGATGGCAAAGTTCGCCAAAACGCAACTAAAGAATACTTAGAATCCTATCAATGCCAAATTATCAATATCAGCTTAGGGGGTTACTGCGTCCGCTGGGTCGGTACAACACCTAATGTACTACGTAGCGGTGAACTCATCGCGATTCGTGAAAATGATGATGCGGAATGGAGCATTGGTTTAATTCGTTGGGTTCAACAACAACTAAATTCTGGCGCAGAATTTGGTATCGAAATCTTATCGCAACGTGGTAAAGCCTGTGGTGCGCGGGTTATTCGTCAAGACGGATACTCTAGCGACTATATGCGGACTATTTTATTACCTGAAATGAAAGAGTTAAACCGTACCGCTAGCATTATTGCACCTATTCTTGCATTTAAATCTGGACACAAAATTTCGATTCGTCTGGGCAATGAAGAGGTTCGTGCTCAGTTAATGCGAGAAATTGTAGTGACTCAAAGTTTCAGTCAATTCGAGTTCGTGTTGACCCAACCAGAAAAGCTTAACCCAAATAGTGAGCTTTCAAAGCATACGCAAAAGCAAGAAACCCCAAGTGGTATCCCTCTGACGATAGCGACTAAGGGCAAACCCCGCGATGAACTTGATGAAATTTGGGACACACTTTAATCAATAGAAAATGCAATAAAAATAAATAGTTCAGCCCATAGCACTATCGCTATGGGTATTTTGTCTATAAAATCGCTGTTCTAAGTCCCATAATTTTATACTATAAATGTCTAGGAGACGATTGTTTAAGTCTGAATCCATAGCGAACTTAAACAACCTCAGATATGAAATCAAGGGTTATAATTTGATGAGCAATAAGAGTGAAAGTTTGCGTTTGTTAGTGGTGGATGAATCGCCTGCAATTGCTGAAGCATTAACAACTCAGCTTAAATCCTTGGGTTTACCTACCAGACTCCAAGTTATTGACGATAAAGAAGAACTGGAAAAAGCACTACGTCATGTCTGGGATATTATTCTCTTTATTACTGGGTACGACATTACTTATGAAGATGTACTTCGTCTGATAAAAAGCAATGATCAGGATTTACCGCTCATCTTACTCCTCAATGATCTAAGTGCGTTTGATCCAAACATCGACGAAGATGCAAGCGAACCTGTATTAAAAGCTTACAGTTCAGGTGCAGTAGATGTTTTACCTACCAATCGCCCTCTAAAGTTAGCACTTAGTGTCAGACGTGAATTATCCAACTTAGGACATCGTAGAACTCAACGTCACCTAGAAATGATGTTGGGTGACGCCGAACGTCGTAGCCAACTCCTTCTTAAGAACTCACGAACTGCTGTGTCTTATATTGATGAAGGCGTTCATATCTACGCTAATGAATCCTATTTGGAATTGTTTGATTATGAGTCTATTGATGAATTAATGGGCATGCCTGTTATCGATCTTGTTGATAGTGAAGATTTGCAAGAATTCAAAGACTTTCTTAAAACCTACACCAAAACAGGCCGCAATGTTGCAGACTTTAATTTTAGTGGTGTGCGTGCTGATAAAAGTCGCTTTGAAGCCATGCTACAGCTTGCGCCAGCAAGTTTTGAAGGCGAACCGTGTACTCAAGTCATTATTCAGCATCAAGCTATCGCTGATACCAGCCAACTTGAAGCACAACTTGCTGCCGTCGAACGACTTGATTCTTTAACCAATCTGGGTAATCGTAGGGCATTCGAGGAAGATCTTGAATCGACACGCGATGCGGCCATTAAATCAAAACAACAACATGCTTTATTATTTACAAGTATTGATAATATCGGACAAATTAACGCTAGTTCAGGTCTTGCTGGCAGTGATGCAACGGTTCTTAAAATTAGCGAAACACTGAAAAATAGATTCCCAGACGCACATACTTACCGGTTCGGCGATTCAACGTTTGCAACATTAGCAACAAATACATCTTCTGAAGTGATTAGTGAAATCGCACTAAAAACTACTGAAATCATTGCAAAAACTCTAATCAGCGTCAACAATCGTACGGTTCAAACCACCGTTAGTATTGGCATCGCAATGATTGGTGAAACCTCGCCAAACAGTGATGAGATTTTGTCTCGCGCATTTAATGCTGCCGATAAAGTTAAAATACAAAATCAAGGTTTAGGCAATGGTATAAACCTTTATAACCCTGCCGAGAATGCAACTGAATCAGATCAAGCGCTCCGTGAGCTACTCGAAGATGCCTTAGAAAAAGGCAGTTTCAAATTGATGTTCCAATCGGTTTACGATACCAATAATGATGCTGCTCCACTATTTGAGGTTTATGCTCGCCTACCACTAGCAAATGGCGAAATGATGATGCCTGAGCAATTCATGCCTGTGGCGCATCGATACGGTATGGAAAGTCGTCTTGATCGCTGGATATTACTCAATTCCTGTAAGCGCTTGAAGATACAACAAGCAACACATCCTAATACACGTCTTTTGATAAATTTAAGTGCAGACTCACTTCAAGATACAAGCTTGCCAGTCTTGGTAGGCAAACTGTCTGGTGCAATTAGCGGAGGTAATAATAAGCTATTAACCCTCCAATTTAATGAAAATGATGTTACCGGTTATCTAGAACTTGCACGGAATAACATCCATCAGTTTCAAGAAAATGGATGTCAAGTTGCGATCAATAATTTTGGTGCCTCACTAAACGCAATGAACTTATTGGATCATTTGAAAGTTGATTTAGTCAAAATTGATAAATCATTTGTACAAGACCTTGGTAAAGAAGAAAACTTCCAAGCAGTCAAAAAACTCACTAATGAAATCATCAAACATCAAGCACAAGTATTAATCGCTTATATTGAAACACCCGTCGCAATGTCCAAAGCTTGGTCAATTGGCGCACGTTATTTACAGGGTTATTATCTACAAATGCCAAGTGAAGAAATGGTATTTGATAGTTAAAATATGTTTAATTCATGCTTGGTTTGGCGACGTGGAAATTCAGAATCACGTCGCCGTTCTTGATTGATTATGTTTTTAAGAAATATTGTCATGACTATCGTTATTTGCCCAATATAATTTGCAAGTGATATAAGTCCTGATCAAAATAAAAACCATAAATTTTATTAAAATTAATACAACCTGAAACTAACAATTCACTTTTTTTTAATTGATATTGCTGATCAACTATAGCGTTATGATCTAAAAAATACTGCGTTTATTACGGTGTTAAACCGAGTAATTTTGATCGCAATATATTACCTTTTGCATTTTCATCCAACCAAACTGCAAAAAAATAACGGGCTAATTCAATATCTCGAATATCAGCTATGAGACCCCTTTTATTGTACGTCCGAAATCCTTGAGACGGTAAGAAAACACCGATTAACTCATCATCTTGTGAGACATCCGGAAAAGCAATCATCAGTTTAACTTGCCAATCTTGAATTTTTGAGGTAGGAATTTCTGCAGTATTTAATCTTTTAATTTCGTAAATGACTATTTTTACAAGTAATTTTCGACTAACTCTGTGATTATAGGTCAAATCGAGTGCAAATGGTTTAGTCATATCAAGTGGCGATGTTTCACTCCAAAGTTTGGCATTGTAAATCTTAAATCCAAAAAAATTGAAGTCAACACTACCTAAAATTTTGGCGTTCGGCAGCTCATCTCGCCATTGAGTAGCATGACCAGTCGTGACAATTAAAAATGATATAAATAATACTGCTAACAATTGTTTTATAAAAATAAATTTATCTGTATGCTGAATAAATGGAAATGAAAGATTACTTAAATCCTTTAAGTAAAGTTTGGATAACAATATTTTTTCCTCGTCACACTCGCTTCACATCATGTGAAGTTTTAAAGAAAATATATTTGCATGAATTACCGAACAATAGACTGACCTAATATGCGTTAATCTTTGACACTACAGTCAATTATACAAACTAAGTGAGGATAGTAAGGCGACTGCTCGTCATTTTGTGGCAATCGCGAGTTCTTGAATAATCGCAAAATGATCTTCAAACATTTGTTCAGAACATACCTCATTCAAAGGCATCCAAAAAGCACTTCTAGCATCATCACCACCCAATACTTTTGGTAAGGGTAAACTTTCATCAAGTTGAAAATAGAAACCTTGTGTAATTGATCTTCCACGTTCACAGCGAGTCGGTTCATCAAAAGTTTGCTGTGCTTTATATGCAGCGCGCCATTCTGCATCCGATAAAGAAGCATTGGTCTCTTCTTGTAATTCGCGTAAACACGCATTAAATAAGGTTTCATCTGGATCGAGAAATCCGCCTGGCAAGGCATACAATCCTCTCCCAGGTAAATGACTACGCTCAACCAGCAAAATATGATTTGAATGAACCACCACAGCATCTACAGTCACAAAAGTCGGTGGATAAGGTGTAGATGCCCAAGATTTCTTGTATTCGATAATATAATGCGCTTCTTCTTGTAGCTTATAATACTCATTCGACTGCATAAAGGTTTGTAGAACCGTAATTGTACTGACAGGAACATTTTCTATGGTGGGTAGATGACCTAATAAATAGGCATCACGAATGGGTGTTGCAGAAATACCATAATAACTCGGAACGGAAACGGGTTCCCAGTTCGGAAAAAGTGATAAATAATAAGAAGTTCGATCTTTATAATGCCCGACAAGGCCAATCTTTAGCGAGCGATTATCACCTGTGATGGATTGA
>JACMMY010000010.1 GCA_014378805.1 Moraxellaceae bacterium | reverse complement strand
GTTGAGAAGGATGAGACTGCGTGCGTGAACTTGTATGCGAGTATTCGTAAACGGACACTTCGGCCTCTTGATAATGTTCTATTTCTGGACGACTCATCGCACAACTGTGCTCTTCGCATTGAATCGAGACGTGATAAATCGAAAAGCGTTTTGCCAATAAATCCATGGCATCTTCCAGCACCTCTTGCATTGAACGCTGTGGACAGACTAAGTGTGCAGTCAACGAAACTTTTCTTACCGTTAACGACCAGACATGTAAGTCATGAATGCTTTCTACACCATCGATTTGAACTAAAGCATTGTTGATTTCTTTAATATTTAGCCCATCGGGTACACCTTCCAACAAGATATGGACACCCTGTTTGAGAAGGCACCATGTTCGAGGCAGAACCCATAATCCAATTCCAAGCGCAACAATCGAATCGACCCACCACCATTGGGTCAAGTAAATAACCACAGCACCCATAATTACACCTATGGATGCCATCGTATCTGCAAGTACTTCTAGATAGGCCGCTTTCATATTGAGACTGTCGTGGTCGCCCGAAATAATTTTCATACAAATGAGATTAACGATTAAACCCATAGTTGCAATTACAAGCATTCCGATTGAGTGCACAGCAGGCGGATTTGAAATACGTAAGTAGGCTTCATACAAAATATAGACAGCTACCGCAAACAACAGCAGGGCATTTAAAATAACTGCCAAAATCTCAAAACGGTAATAACCATAGGTGCGCTGATCATCCGCAGGACGCCGTCCAACCCGGATCGCTATAATCGCAATTGCAATCGCTGCAGCATCGGTTGATACATGCGCCGCATCCGACAACAATGCCAAACTGTGTGCCCAAGCCACCAAGCACTTCTGCCATTAGAAAAATACTGGTCAGTGAAAGCACAATCCACAGACGACCTTCATTTTTGGTCTCTTGTGGATGATGATTGTGTTCGTGGTGGTGCGAATCATTCATAAGCTTCTCTCATAAAAAAGATAACTCACCACAGCTCATTTATAGCAGTCATAAAATTATACTTAAAAAATTGAATGAATGATGAGAATAAAGTTTTTTAGGGTGGCCATTTAATCCATGTCTCCGCTAAGTTTGTATGAACCAATCAATGTGATATGTATAGAAATTTTGTATTTTTAATTGGTAATCTAAAATCAAATTTCATAAAATTGATTAAATCGAAAATAGTTGTTAAAAATATTGTGTTACCCTTCAAGAACATTTGAATCTATTTAACAATGTTTGACTAAAAACTTATGTCTACTGTTTTCTTTTGCGCTGACGATTACGCGCTCAACACACCAATTAGTCAGGCAATTTTGCACTTACTTAAAAGCGGCCGGATACAAGCCACGTCATGTATGACCCAAGCGCCAGACTGGGCAATACATGGCGCACAACTGCGTGAAGTAAAAAACGCTCGCCCTCAGACACAGGTTGGCTTACATTTTAATATTACTCATCATTTTTCCGATGAGAAGTTGTTTATGCCGCTCGGCAACTTAATGCTGAATGCTTGGTTTAGAAGGCTTTCTGAGGCGAAAATTCAACAAACCCTGTCGTATCAGTGGCAAAGATTTATTGATGTGATGGGACGTGCACCTGACTTTATTGATGGTCATCAGCATATTCACCAGTTTCCAGTCATTCGCGATGTGCTTTTAACTTTTTTAACCAACAAAGGGTATAGTGGCTGGATACGTAATCTGAGCCAGACGATCGTCACGCCTCATTTTTTTATTAAAAGTAAATCATTGGCGCTGCTCGGAGCGCATAGGCTCGCAGAATCATGCAATGAACTACATTTTCGGCAAAATGCGCGTTTTGCGGGTGTCTACGACTTCAGTTACGCAAGACCATACTCAAAACTGATGCATCATTGGCTGGACTCGGTCAGTAATGATAAACCAACAACACCAGAAGATGTTCAGCATAGTCTACTCATCATGTGCCACCCAGGTATCGATACATCGGATAAAACAGATACCATCGCTCAGGCGCGCGTTCGCGAATATAATTACTTTCAATCCGACCAATTTGGTCAGGATTGTGCGGATCGTTACATCGCATTCACACACTTTGCGGCAAAGCGACCAGGAGAGCTGTAAATGTCACGTGAAAATCCATTGATCTCTTGTGTGATTCCAGCTTATAACGAAGCTGAAAATATTCCGCTCTTTATTCCTGCGCTGGCGAAAAATCTCACTGAACTGGGTGTGCGTTTCGAGTTCATCGTGGTCGATGATGGGAGTAAAGACAATACCTTGGCATCCTTACAACCCTTGTTAGCGCACTACCCGCTCAAGGTTTTGGCGTTATCGCGTAACTTTGGCAAAGAAGCCGCCATTAGCGCTGGACTAGATCAGGTCAGTGGCAATGTCGCGTTACTGATTGACGCAGATTTTCAACATCCAATCAGTGCAGTTGCCACCATGCTGGACTTGTGGCGGAGTGGTTACGACATGGTTTATGGCATTCGTGACCGTAAAACCGAAGGACAAATTAAGCAATTTTTGACGCGTAAATTCTATTGGTTGATGAATAAAGCATCTTCGATAGATATTCCTGCCGATGCGGGCGACTTCCGTTTAATGGATCGTCGTGTGGTTGAAGCATTGAGTGATTTGCCAGAGCGGACGCTCTATATGAAAGGATTGTACGCGTGGGTTGGTTTTCGCAGCATTGGGGTTCATTTCACTGAGGCGGAACGACATGCGGGTGAATCGAACTTTAATTGGAAACGTTTGACTGGACTGGCATTAACAGGATTGACGGCTTTCTCTGATTTACCGCTCCGAATTTGTATTTTTCTAGGTGCATTCATCGCGTTAATTGCACTGGGTTACGGTACATTTATTACCTGTGATGCACTGATCGATGGCACAAAGCTGCCAGGCTGGACAACGCTCGCGGCGGGTATGATGCTACTTGGTGGCATCCAGCTCTTATTTATCGGCGTCCTCGGTGAATACATTGCGCGCATCTATAATGAAACCAAAGGTCGCCCCAAATATATTGTTGCCCGTGAATTTGACCAAAAAAATCCACCACTTGCTCACGAAATGCAAGCGACTGATGCAATGCCTACACTCCATGTAAAACCTGAATCAAAAGTAGCCGCACACGATGACTAAACAAATTGAGTCAGCAAAATGACTAAGCAAAAATCGTTGGCCGAAACGATTGGTCAGCTTATGCGCTTTGGCGTGATCGGTGTCATCGCCGCAATCACCCATTATGGCATTGCGATTTACTTAACCAACAGTCATTTTTCAGCGGCATGGGCCAATTTAATTGCCTTCGTCATTGCTTTTTGGGTCAGCTATTTTGGACATCGTTACTTTAGTTTTGATGCGGGAGATGTCTCACATCAGCAAACCTTGCCTCGTTTTATTTTGGTCGCCGTCCTTGGTTTTATCTTGAATGAATCACTGCTTCTCCTTATGCTGCATTTCACCAAGATCAGCATGGCACTTGGCTTGCCTTTTATTATCATTTTAACGGCTATATCCACCTTTATCCTGAGTCGCCAATTCGCGTTCAACACTGCTGGCACTCGCAGCAAATAAAACAGTAGAGACATCATGTTTTCGATCCGTTCAAATAAAGTTTTTTTTATTGTGATTGCGCTCTGGCTCGGCTTTGCCGCCAGTATTCGCCAACTAGCTGTGCCCGATGAGGGTCGATATGGCGACATTACACGTTGGATGGTTGCGTCAGGCGATTGGCTGACCCCACGGATTAATGGCATTCCATTCTTCCATAAACCACCGCTATTGCATTGGTTGGGTGGCGGCCTGATGGAGGTATTTGGCCCGCATATTTGGGTGATGCGTTTGGTACCCGTGTTTGCTGGGATGGTGATGCTGCTCAGTGTATTTTGGTTTGTGTCACGACATGCCGAGGCGAAGATCAGTCAATCACTCGCGCGCACCAGCGTGCTCGTACTGGCGACGAGCTTCCTGTTCTATGGTAGCAGCCAATACGTTAACCACGATTTATTAGTTGCATCATGGATTTCGTTGACAGTCTTTGCCTTCGCGGATTACACCTTAAAAAATGAGAAGAAAAGCCTCTATCTAGGGTATCTCGCCGCGGCACTGGCGCTGTTGTCAAAAGGTTTGATTGGCGTCTTGATCCCTGGCATGATTCTTTTACCATGGTTGATTTTTTCAGGCAATTGGCGTCGAATTCCCGCCCTATTGCATCCGTTCGGTATCATTTTATTTCTCGCGATTGTGTCGCCTTGGCTGTATTTCGCACAGCAAAAATACCCAAATTTTTTACATTATTTCTTTGTTGAACAACAATTTGACCGTTTTGGTGGTACAGGCTTCAACAACAAACAACCCGTGCTGTTCTATGTCGGTTGCTTAGTCATTAGCTTCTTGCCGTGGTTGCTGTTAATTGGCACACAATATTCGTGGAAAACCGCAAAGATATTACTCAATAAATCAGTCTTTTGGTTGTTAGTCTGGTGGACGATTTCGGTGACTGTGTTTTTCTCGATTCCGCCTTCTAAACTCGCAGGTTATATTTTGCCTGTTACACCACCGCTGGCGATTTATCTGGCAATGGTTCTGCATAACATGTTCAACACGTCTAGTGCCGCTGGTTTTTTTCGTGAAAAGTTAAAAAACTGGAGCAGTCTGGTTTTGGTTGCGTTCATTGGCATGACCTTGTTGGCCATTCCATACATACCAAAAACAGCGAGCCAATTGATCGGCAATGAGTTGTTTGAGCTGTTCGGTTTAGCACTGGTCTTGATCATCAGCGTCGGTGTGATTGGTTGGAAACTTTATCAAAACAAATTGACTGCGATTCAAGTCACTTTGTTATCTAGCTTATTGATGTGCTCAAGTATTACCTTGCTGGTGAAATGGCTCGACCATAAAACCAGTGATGATCAGATGGCGTTTGTCAGCGATCTAAAACCAGATATGCCGTTGGTCTTCTTTCATCGCTATTACTACGACATTCCATTCATGTTGAATCGTAAGCAACCCACTTACTGGGTTGAAGATTGGGCAACGGTTGAAGGTGACAATGGCGCAGCGCAGATCAAAGATGGCTTACGCTTTGAGCCACAACAGAGTTATTTATTGTGGAATGATAGCGACTTAGATACACGGATCAAAAACCGCGAGGAGATGATGATTCTGGTACCGAAGCAACTAAAAATAGAGTCTTTAGGCGATTTGAAACCGATTCGTGAGGAACGTAATTTTGATGTGTTTATTACGGGTCAAACGACACCCATCCAACCTTAAGTATTGATTCAAAAAAAACCGCCCTCGACGTTGGGCGGTTTTTTTACGATTACGAACTAGCAGGTGTAGGGTAAGCACTTTTATTCTAATAAATCAAAGAAATGGTGCACGATCTGCACACTACACTGAGCTAAAATATTGCTAATCAGTGAATTTTCTCGGTGTCATTCCCGTCCAACGCTTGAACGCACGCGTAAAATTGGCAGTGTCGGTATAACCGAGTTTTTCTGCGATCGACTCCAAACTTAACTCCCTTTGTTTCAACAGCGCAGTCGCTTTGCGTTGACGCAACGCATCAATAACCGAGCTAAAGCTCTGATCTTCCTGCGCAAGCTGACGCTGTAAGGTGCGCGGCGACATATGTAACTTGTCAGCGACGTCTTCCAGAGTACAAAAGCCCAATGCTTCATCGAATGCCAACTCACCGACCAAACGACTGAAGCTGCTATTCTTCATCACCGCGTTGAGTTCACGCTTACACTGTTCTCGCGCCATGCGTGCAGTCATCGGATCAGCCATGATTAAGGGCAAATCGAGATACTGATTTGGAAAAATCAGCCGCGTATGCGGTTGTTCAAAGCGCACCTGACCCGGAATAAGATTCTCAAATCGAGAGAAATAATCTGGACGCGTACACGTGAATTCTGCAATCCCTTCTAAACGATGACCCGTCACCGCCTCTCCCATCATTGCAAATCCAAGCGCCAGCGCCATGACACCCGAATCGCCAACGGAATACTCAGGAAAAGTTTCGTGAATATAAAGGCTACTACTTTCCTCTCCGATACTTAAACGGATGGTAAAGGCGGTCGAAAGCACGCTGACAAATTGTTGTGCGACTTCTAAAGCCTCGCGTACATCTTTGCCGATCATTGCGGCAAATCCAACTAAGCCATGACAAGACACTTTCATTTGTAAGCCGAGCAGAAAACCTAAACCGGGTTCATTGGTCAGCATCACGGCACGGGCAAAAAGTCTTGAAAACACATCGAAGTCTACATACCAATACACATCATTAATCTGTTCTGGCTTAATTCCACTCCCTTCTAACAATTCTTCAGCAGAAATATTGATCCGTTCAATCACATCGATCAATAGACCAATATAGATCGCAAGAATCTTCGGCGAAGTCGTAACGGAGGATGATGTCGATAAACGCATAATTTTGTGCTGGCGTGAAGTGACAGAAAGATGGCGTATGGGGAACTATATCACACAGATTATTAGTCACATAATGATGGTGTAGGATTGTTAACCAAAGGAAATATCCCCATGAGCGCGATTATCACGATAGACCCGAACACAGCCACAGTAGCCACACAAGCACCCGCAGCGAAAGCGCAAGCCAAGATTCCACCACGCCGAATCGACTTCAATTTTTCTGCTGAAAACGTGCCTCGCTACTACGTCGGCAATGATCCGTTCCTCACCACATTTGTCACCGCATTGTCTTCAGTATTTCCAGAAGGTGAGTTTTTCTTTGTTGAATCCGTTCGTCATTATCGTGACCGCGTGACTGACCCAGCGCTAAAAGCTGACGTATCAGGCTTTATTGGTCAAGAAGCATTGCATTCAATGGCACATAAAGCATTTAACGATGCGGCAACGGTTCAAGGTTTCCAAGTCGATAAGTTAGATCGTGATGTGGGCATTCTGTTGCGCGCAGTCAAACGTTTCTCACCCCCGATGTTTCAGCTCGCAGCAACCGCTTGTTTAGAACATTACACTGCCGTATTTACCGAAATGCTTTTGCAAAACGACGAATTGATTGAGCGCTTCTCCCCAGAGATTCGTAATCTTTATCTTTGGCACTCTGTTGAAGAAAATGAACACAAAAACGTGGCGTTTGATGTCTATCAAACCGTTGGAGGTAGCTACTTACTTCGCGCGAGTGTCATGATTCCAACGACGCTCATTTTCTTTCCTGTGATTTTATGGTTCCAAGCACGATTGTTGGCTAAAGATGGTCAACTGTTGAATGTGCGCCAAAACCTCAAAGGATTTAACTATATCTTTGGTTATAAAGGCGTATTCTCAAGTCTCTTACCAAAATACTTAGACTGGTTTAAACCGAATTTTCATCCAAGTCATCATGATACGGATGCGCTCCTTGCGACATGGCAAGAAAAACTATTCGGTGAGAACGGTGCATTGACCAGTAAAATGGTGAAACCGAAGAGTAAAAAGGCTTAAAACCGTAGATACCTTATTTTTGTGCTATAAAAGCAGCTCAATATGAAAATATTGAGCTGCTTTTATAGCAGTATGATTTCTTAATTCACCACTCGCTTCGGATGCAACGTCCGAAACTTATCCACAACACCTAAGCCTAAAAAACGACCATTTTCAAACGCCAGCGTTTCACCGAGTTCGGCATTTCCAGCATTAATCGCTTGTCCACGACTAAAGAAAACCGCTTCATCCAAACTTAAATCCATTCGCGGCAAATAATCCACTGCCGCATAGGTTGGCAACAGCAACGCATCGCGCCCAGCGTCATCGAGTGATTCTAAATACTCAATCGTATTGTGCTCATCCAGCACAAAAGATGCGGTTTGCGTGCGATGTAACTGCGCCACATGACCGCCACAACCGAGTGCGGCGCCAATATCTTCCGCCAGCGTACGAATATAAGTGCCTTTGCTACACTTCACCGTCAAAGTCAGCGTCGTAGCATCAAACGCATCCAAGGTCAGCGTATAAATCGTCACAGGACGCGCAGGACGATCAATTTCAATGCCTTGTCGCGCCAACTCATACAACGGACGGCCGTCTTTTTTCAGTGCCGAATACATTGGTGGCACTTGCATGATTGGGCCACGGAATTGCGCGAGGACGCTTTCGATCAATTGCGCGTTCAGCGCAGGAATACCAAATTCTTTGAGAATGTCGCCTTCTTTATCCCCCGTCGTCGTCGTTGCGCCCAATTGCACCACGGTCTGATACGTTTTATCAGAATCGAGTAAATAATGCGAAAATTTGGTCGCCTCGCCCAAACAAATCGGCAGTAATCCTGTCGCTAAAGGGTCGAGCGCGCCTGTGTGACCTGCTTTTTGCGCACGGTACAACCAGCGGACTTTTTGCAAAATACCGTTTGAGCTATAGCCTTGCGGTTTATTCAGCAGGAAAACACCGCTAATAGCACGGCGAGCGATTTTCGGACGAGGATCTGACATTGGGCAAAATCGGTGAAAATGAATGATTAATTTTAACAGGTTTCATGCAATATCGCTTTTTCATATGACAGCTAAACTTCACTAAGATCACTGAGCGGAGTCGAAGTGCCTCTGAATTATTCAATACCGTTCATTTCGACTCCGCTCAATGGACTAGAATAAAAATGCAGGTAATGCAGCAATATAACGAACAGTTTGTTAATCTTGCCATGCTCAAAGATACTTCTTTATCAACTCAAAATCTGGATTCAGGTCTCAGCACGAGTCATCTATGTACGAAGCGGAAATCGCAATTGCAGCGCGCATCAACGCAGGTGATCGCACCACCTTACGCGAAGTCATGAAACAACACGGCGGCGCGATGACGGCTGCTGCTCGCAGTATTTGTCCACATGCTATGGATGATATCGTCCAAGAGGCTTGGATTGCAGCACTGGCGGCATTACCCAACTTCGAACATCGTTCGAGTTTAAAAACATGGCTGGTGCGGATTACCCTCAATAAAGCCTACACCTACATTCGCCAAACGAGCAGAGAAGTATCGCTCGAAGGTTTAACGGACGAACAAGATCCGCTGCAAAATTTGTTTGATAAGTCGGGTCATTGGTCGACGCCTTGGAAAGGCTGGACGGATGATTCACCAGATAAGTTACTCGAAGCGCATGTTTTAAAAGAATGTTTAGAAAAACATTTAGACAAGCTACCGCAAGGCCAGCGTATGGCGATGACACTCACGGATTTTATGGGACTAGAAGCTGAAGAAGTTTGTAACAATCTGGAAGTTTCTGCGTCTAATCTACGGGTGCTATTGCATCGGGCGCGCATCACGATTCATGCGATGGTGTCGCATTACGAAGCCACTGGCGACTGTTAAGGAGGTTTGATATGTTGAAATGTAAAGATATTGGTTATCTTTCAAGTGATTATATCGATGGGAATATGACCAAATCCCAGCGGATGAGCTTTCGCCTGCACATTACCATTTGCGGTCATTGCCGACGTTTTATGCGCCAAATGAATTTAATCCATAAGACGCTACCAAAATATCATTTTGTCGAGCCTGATGATCGGCAGGTTGATGCGTGGATGAATGGGTTGTCTAAGTGATAATGGATGAAACCACATTGGATAAAATTGCAGAAATTATTTGTGGCAATGGTGAACAGTACCCTGAGTATGGCTCCTCATCAAAACTCACAGAATTTTTTTCTAGGGCTAGATTGTCGAGATTCGTACACGATGGCACAACTCGTCAACGCTGGGTGTTGGCTTGTCTTAAAGATTGCAGTCGAGAAGAATTAGCTAAAGTTCTTAGAAGACTAGCCTCACCTTTAGAATATGCTGGAAATAAGGAAAAAATACATCAAGCATTAAAAGCACTGAATGAAGCTACTTACGTTGAGGGCTTTCAAATTAAGTTAGATGGTCTTGAGCCTAAATTTGAAAAAATTGAAATTAGTTTTGATGCAGAAACTGCTGTTGAGCTAAAACCCCTGTCTCCTCCTGATTTTATCAATTTAGGACTTGAATCAGGAATTGGTGAAATACTACTGTCTCGTTGGACTGAAGCTCAAAGATGTATTGATGCAGAAGCTTTCCTCTCAAGTATTATCATGATGGGGAGTCTCTTAGAAGGATTATTATTAGGCATCTGTCAGAAAAAACCATTCGAAGTAAATACTTGTAGTTCTGCCCCTAAAGATGGAAAAACAGGAAAAGTTAAAAAATTCCACGAATGGAATTTAGCTGAAATGATAGATGTCGCACATCAATTAGGTTGGTTAGGTTTTGATGTAAAAAAATTCAGCCATGCTTTACGAGAATTTAGAAATTTAATTCACCCATATGAGCATATGGTTTCTCGTTCAAATCCAGACAAAGACACTTGCGGCATTTCTTGGTTAGTTGTCCAAGCTGCGGTAAATGATCTGGCAAAGTCCATCAAATAACGCAGCCTGCTTTTCAATCAAACGCTGACGCTCACCGCTTCGTCACTCTCCCCAACCAATAATCCACACTCACAAACCGTCCACCGCCCATCTTAATCAGCGCAAGCAACATCACCAGATAAGTCACCGCAAACTCAACGCCGTTATTAATAATCGCAAAACCACCACTCGAAGTCAGCCAATCATAATTGCCATATTGTTGCAGAATCTCGCGGGCGGCTTGAATCTTATCGCCCGCATCGTCAACACGCATATTGGCAAATGGCGCTGTTGGATCAGCAATCGCCTGCCAGCCATTCGGCAAATGAACCGCAAAAATAGCCACCAGCATGGTGACAATCAGTGGAATACTAATCCAACGCGTCAGTAATCCTAAGGTTAACAACACCGCGCCAGTCAGCTCTGTCGCCGTTGCGAGACTTGCCATTAAAGTTGGAAATGGCAACCTCAAGCCATCCGCGCCAAACCATGCCACAGTATCAGAAAATGCCGCGAGTTTATTCATACCCGCCGTCCAAAACACTGGCGCAAGATAAAGACGCAAAGCCAATGAAGGCAATCCATCTGTTGGTTGAACAATTTTTGAAATTCGATCTAATAAGGTATGCACTGTTGCTGCGGCGGCATGAGGACAAAAATGTTTCATGATTACAACTCAACTGATATAGAAAATGTAATCATTAGACTCAAGACTTGTCGTTTCATTACAGGTATCAATAAAATAATCAAAAAATAAAATATTTAACTTATTTTTTGAAATTGATGTAACAAATTCAGATAAGCAACGTCTACCTTGGGAGCGTACAACCTGACGGCGTGCGCCACCTAACCCAAATACTTAATTGAAGGAATAACTCCCATGTCAAACAAACTACAAACACTGACCCCAATCGCTGCGATGCTGGCTATGTCATTGACTGGCGTCGCCCATGCTGCGGAAATGGCAACACCAACGCCTGCACCAATGGCGATGGCTATGGAAAAAACCGCTGATGCCAATTGTGGTGCAAACAAAAAAACTCACGAAGCAAAGTGTGGCATTCACAAACCAGCAATGGGCAGCACGAAAGAAGGTAAATGTGGCGAAGCAAAATGCGGCGCTGACAAAGGCAAAAAAATGAAAGATGGCATGGTCGTTGAATCATACGTCCACAAACCTGCACATGGCGGCATGAAAGAAGGCAAATGCGGCGAAGCAAAATGCGGTGCTGACAAAGGCAAAAAAATGGCACACGACATGGTTGTCGAAAAGTAAGTCATTGATCACAGTTGCTTAACTTCCTGTTAAAGCAACTGTGAAAACTTTTTCAATCAAGGAATATTGAACGTGACCGTTTTTCAACCATCCCGAATTGACAGTCGAATGACAGGTGCAGGGCTTGGGCTACGTCGTGACTTTATGGCAGAACTTGAGCAAACAATGAATTCAGGTGAAGGTTTTAGAAAACCTGACTTCTTCGAGATCGCACCCGAAAATTGGATTGGTATGGGTGGTCGTTATGCGCGTGATTTACGTGAATATACCGAACGTTATCCCTTTGTTTGTCATGGACTATCGCTGTCAATTGGCGGCGTCAGTCCATTGAATATTGAATTCTTAAAGCAAGTTCGAGGCTTCCTCGACGCTCATCAAATTTCGATTTACTCCGAACACCTGAGCTACACCCATGATGGTTCATATTTATATGACCTTATGCCTATTCCGATGACCTTAGACGCTGCAAAATATGTCGCTGATCGCGTGATTCAAGCACAAGAAATTTTAGGTCGTCGCCTAGTATTGGAAAACGTCTCTACCTACGCTATGCCTGCCGCCGAAATGTCCGAAGCAGAATTTATTTGCGAAGTCATTCAACGCGCAGATTGCGACCTCCTACTCGACGTCAACAACGTCTATGTCAATAGTATCAACCACAACGCCAACGCACGTAGCTTAATTCAAGCGATGCCTGCCGAACGTGTAACCTATTTGCATATCGCAGGACACGACAACGAAGACCCCGCACTACTGATTGATACCCATGGTGATGATGTAACGAAAGCCGTTTGGGAGTTATTGCAATTCACCTATGACACTCTCGGCGTGCGTCCAACACTGTTGGAACGTGATTTCAATATTCCAACACTGGATATCTTATTAAATGAAGTTGATCACATTCGAAACGTGCAAGCATCTGTTTTAGCTTCAAATCGCTCAACACCACTTCATTTGAGCGCATAACATGACCACACTTGAACCGATTAACACTCAGCTAGCCTTTCAAACTCATCAACGAGCCTTCACGCAATGGATTCGCCATCCAGATACCGTTTCGCTTCCAAATGGTATTTCTGCACAACGTATGAACACCTATAGAGATCTGATTTTTAATAATATCGAAAGCTTCGTCGAACATTCTTATCCAATCACCAAAGCCTTATTGCCCAAAGAATTATGGCGTCATTTAATTGAGGCTTTCTTCCAATATGGGCAATGTGATTCACCGTATTACTATGATATTTCACTACATTTTAAAGATTTCTTAGAGCAAGATACTTTTAATAGAGACTCCGTTAATAGAGCGTCATCCGAAGATACAAGCAGATTGAATCATCTCAAAAATATTCACAATGACTATCCGTGGTTGCGTGAGCTGATGCAGTATGAGTGGATGGAATTGTTTGTTGAGATTGCAGAAGTTGAGTGGCTCAATGACGTCATAGATCTGCAACTGAAAACAACTTGTTGGATTCTTGCGTATCAATATCCAGTACATACATGGTCAGTCAATACCACGATCGAAGACATCAACGTTCAACCCACATGCTTATTGGTTTATCGTGACCCAAATTTTATCACTCAGGTATACACGCTCCATCCTTTGTGGGCATTTATTATCGAAACGCTACAAACACAGGAATCCATACACGTGGTGGCACTACAAACACTCGTCGAACAAACCACGCTGCTCCCTACAATCGAAGTTCAAAACGTGCTGGCTAATATATTCTCATGGCTGCAAACGCTGAATCTCCTGCAAGAGACTCGCACACAAAGCAATTAAAAAATAAGCAAAAACAATAGCAATAAATCACTTTACCGTATGCATTTTTGTGCTATAAATAATGAGAAGTGTCTGTTTTCGAATAAAATCGCGATGCCATTTAGGTTGTTGCTATAGAAGCATAAATATCATTATTCCAGTCAATCATTTACTTGGAAAACATCATGCAAACAGTCGCACATATCCTCAACTCAAAAGCAAACCAAGCCATCTACACAATCACGCCGACAGCGACAGTGCTTGAAGCCATTACTCTTATGGCAGATAAAGGCATTGGCGCATTGATTGTGACTGACAAAGACAAAGTCGTAGGCATCGTCAGCGAACGCGATTACGCGCGTAAAGTCGCGCTGATGGAACGCTCATCGTATGCAACCCAAGTGCATGAAATCATGAGTAGTACGGTGCTATCTGTGACACCGCAACAAACCAACGAACACTGCATGATTGTGATGACCGACAACCATTTGCGTCATTTACCCGTCATTGATCATGATAAATTGCTTGGACTCATTTCCATCGGGGACTTGGTCAAAGGCGTGATTGAAGATCAAAAAAATCTGATTGACCAACTGCAAAGCTACATCCGTGGTGAATGATCAACCGCTGTAACCCAAACCCTGTGACGGAGATGACCGTGTATACGCTCTTTATCGCCAATAAGAACTACTCCTCGTGGTCACTCCGTCCTTGGCTATTGATGGCTATGCTCAACATTCCTTTTGAAGAAAATATTGCGCTTTTCGGCGATGATAATTGGAATGCATTTCGTAGATTTTCACCCACGGGTAAAGTGCCCTGTTTGCAAGCAGATCACGTCACGATTTGGGATTCTCTGGCGATCACTGAGTTTTTGGCAGAATCTTATCCACAAGTCTGGCCAAGCAATATCCGCGCGCGCGCATGGGCACGCTCCGCTGCGGCTGAAATGCATTCTGGATTTGGAGTGCTTCGTAAAATGTGTTCCATGAATTGCAGCATTCAAGTCCAGCTCAATGAAATAACAGCCGATTTGCAAAAAGACATCACTCGCATTGATGAACTCTGGAATGAAGGCTTGCAGGAATTTGGTGGCAACTTTCTAGCGGGTAATGAATTTACCGCAGTCGATGCATTCTTTGCACCTGTCGTCTTGCGGATTGCCGCATATGGATTAAAACTCAGTGATGCGGTAATGGCTTATTGCGATTTTATTCAACAACTTACTGCGTTACAGGCTTGGATTAATGCAGGTCAACGAGAACCGCGTCATGAAGCGCATGAGGAAGCGTGTTTGCTGTATGGGCAAATGACTCATGATGTTCGGAAAATGTAATCGAAAAGTTAGATACCTCATTGAACCTGCCGAAATAGGCGGTATCTGCCCAAACCCTCACTTCAACAAGTTCAGTGATCTTGATGCCACAAAATATATTCTAGAAAAAATGATTTATCAAAATTAAAACAATCAACGCACCCAGCGAATCACATACTCTTCAATATCGGCTTCATTAATTTCAGTCTCAGACACACAACGTCCAGCCGCCGACTTTCGCGCCTTTCGCACGCTATTCGGATTACCCGTAATTAACGGATGCCAGCGCGGTAATGCTTGACCCAAATCCAATCGCTTGTAAGCACAACTTGGCGGTAGCCATTTCAGCTCAGGAACGCGCTCTGGCGTGAGTTGCAAGCAATCGGGCACAATGCTCTGGCGATTTGAATAATCATTACAACGCGCGGTTTTGGTATTGAGGAGCTGGCACGCAGCGCTGGTATACACCACTTCACCCGTATCCTCATCTTCCAGTTTCACCAAACAACACAAGCCACAGCCATCGCACAACGCCTCCCATTCGGGTTGCGTTAATTCAGTGAGTGAATAATGCTGCCAAAATTGATCACGTAACACTGGCACAAACTTTTCTGACAAAGACTCTGACGCATGTTCAGACATAAATCATCCACTTCAAATAAAAACTGAAAACCATAAAAACACACATCCATGATCGATGCGATTTATCACCCAACTCTGCACATTATAGTGGATGAACAAGACAAAATATAAAACTGCCTAAAATGAAAAAGAGCCATTTGAATATGCAAATGGCTCTTTTTCGGATCAGCACTCTATCGAAAAATGCTCAATCACTCTTCGCGACGTGGCGCCAAAGCCAAATAAGTCGCTGGATTCTGGCGTTGACCATTCAACAAGACTTCATAATGAACATGAGGGCCTGTGCAACGCCCTGTACATCCGACCAGCGCTATTTCTTGGTTCTTTTTGATTTGTTCACCAACAGAAACCATCAAACGCGATGAATGACCGTAACGTGTCACATAACCATTGCCATGATCGATTTCAATGAAATTACCATAGCCATTTTTCCAGCCTGAATAGACGACAACGCCTGTGCCTGTCGCATAAATCGGAGAGCCGTAAGGCACAGCCAGATCTACACCAGGATGAAACTCACGACCGCCCAAAGTACGATAGCCGTATGGCGAAGAAACACGTGCATTGGCAACAGGTTCAACCGCCAAAATATCGCCCAATTGAACTTTTGGTTGCGCGCGGCGTGTCAAAGACTGATTCAGACTTTGTAACCCCGATTCACGGCGCTCAACTTGCTCAGCAACTTGATTAATCGTGTCACGGATACGATCTGACTTGGATGACGACAATGCATCTTCATCATAATCACCGCCAATCCCATCAATATTACTATGTTGATGATGAACTTCATCATCGTCATGCCCAACTAAACCCACCGACTCAAGCGATGTCGCGAGTGCGGTTTGTTGTTGCCATAACTGTGCAATCGACTCATCAGCCGATGTTGTTGCTTGACCAAACACGGAGATACTTGAACCCGTTGATTGAGTCGTCGCTGCAGAACTCGAAGAAATAAAACAAGCACTACCTAACACTATTGTGGATAACGCAAACAAAGTTCGCTGAACACGAAACATCTTCAAATGCATAAACAACCTCATGTTTAATTCCTGCGTATCGGTCATATTGTGACAATGCAAACATTGTGCCCGCATATCATTTATAAGTCCCATCGAGAATGTCTTGCCGTAAACTGCACGGTTCGCTATCGTAAGCACCACGAGTCATTTGTTCGCGCCACCACAGTCATTTCAAAGCAGACTTACCAATATGAAACTTCCTGCTCAACCTTTCCAAAAACAAAGAAGGGTCGCCGAAAAGTCCTATTCACAAAACAATTTTCAAAACCTTCAGTCTCATATTGAGTATCTGAAGAGATTAACTCAATTGATTTCGCCCATTCTAGCCCAAGTTCTGATCCACGAGGGTGATTGGCAGGTCGCTTCGTTAGAAGATGATGTGCTATGCATAGCAACCGAACATCATACAGCGGCCAGTCAATTAAGGTATTTACAGCATCATGTGATCAAATCGCTCCAGCAGCTTCCAGATTTTGCGGCGGTTAAGCGTTTGAAAATTGTGATTGAGATCCAGCCTAAGCCCAAAATAATTAGTCATGGCCGACTGCCTGCACTCACTCCGGAGATTCGGCAAATACTGGATGATGCTGCCTCAGCGTTTCAAGACACGGATATTAGCGATTCCTTACGACGATTGGCAAGAGAACAACGATAAACGGGACAATACGTTACAACGTAACATTTACTTACTTCTATGCTTTTTTATTTTAATGATTTGTTTTATAAACAAAAAATTTTAGTCCGCTTCAATATACTCAATTGGACACGTATTCCTGTCATCAAATGTCACAATTTCGTACGCATCAGGTTGATCAAGTAATGCACGAAGTAACTGGTTATTCAGCGCATGACCTGACTTATAACCGTCGAACTGTCCAATGATGCTATACCCTAACAAGTACAAATCACCGACTGCATCTAACATTTTATGACGGACAAACTCATCGGCAAAACGCAGACCTTCTTCATTCACAATCCCGTGATCATCGACCACAATCGCATTGTCCAAACTGCCACCCAGCGCCAGATTATTCGCTTGCATATATTCAATGTCACGCAAAAAACCAAATGTGCGCGCATGACTTAACTCTTCGACATAAGACGTCGTTGAGAAATTTAATTCAGCAGATTGATGCTCTTCATCAAAGGCAGGGTGATCAAAATCAATGGTGAAACAAACACGGAAACCATCAAATGGGGTAAATGAGGCACGTTTATCACCGACCAACACTTCGACAGGTTTAATAATCCGCACAAACTGCTTAGGTGCCTCTTGCTCGACGATCCCAGCTGTTTGAATCAAGAATACAAAAGGTCCTGCGCTACCATCCATAATTGGAATTTCAGCGGAGGACACATCGATCATTAAGTTATCAATGCCCAAACCTGCCAGCGCACTCATCAAGTGCTCAACCGTACCAATCCGCGCACCATCGTGTTCCAAATTGGAAGACATCGTGGTTTCATTCACCAGTAAGGCTTGCGCTGGAATTTCGACTGGCGGATTTAAGTCTACGCGACGAAAAATAATGCCGCCATTGATGACATGAGGATGCAATGTCAAATACACTTTCTGACCACTATGCAAGCCAATCCCTGTCGCGCGAATCGTGCGGCGGAGTGTGCGTTGCTTAAGGACATGTTTCGACATATTTATTTCAAAATATTACAAGAATGACTCATGCTAACATTGATTCTCATTTATGCCAAACAAACAATCACCCTAAAAAGCAATAAATTTACTTATTCTTATTGACTAACAAAGGATTAAATTAATTCAAAAAAAACAATGATCTCCGCTCAAAAAAAGCGCAATAAAAACCCATCTTAGAGATGGGCTGATATTGACATTACTTAAAAGAAAGATTTTCGATTAACGTTTTTGCTGATTCTTCAAGAAATCTTGGATACGCATTGGCGATGATGCTGTTGCTGCCCGCTCAACGGCGGGTTGTTCAACGGCTGCCACAGGGAGTGGCTCAGTTAAACCAGAATGACGACGATCAATCGCAGGTGCATCCGCATCATCTAATGGCAAAGTGACTTGATCTTTACGGGTTGGAATTGGACGTCGTTGCTGTGAACGATCATCGCGGCTCAAACCCGTCGCGATCACTGTGATGCGGAGTTCATCGCCAGCATCTGGATCAATAACCATGCCGAGAAAAATATTGGCATTTTCATCGGCAATTTGCTCAATAATATCACCCACCGCCTGAATTTCATCCATTTTAACATCAGCGCCTGTAATGTTAACCAACAAGCCTTGAGCACCCTCAAGTAGCACATTGTCGAGCAAGGGACTACGAATAGCCATCTCAGTCGCAACACGCGCACGATCATCACCTTTGCCACTTCCAATACCCATCATGGCGTGACCACGAGCGGCCATTGCCGTACGAATATCAGCAAAATCGATATTCACAAAACCAGGATTAATAATTAAATCTGAAATCCCTCGTACTGCACTCAGAACAACATCATCAGCGCGCTTAAACGCATCAACCACGGACAGATTACGATAAACGCTCATCAGCTTTTCATTCGGAATCGTGATCAATGAATCAACGTATTGAGTGAGTTCTTCAATACCGCGCTCAGCAGAAGCCGAACGACGCTTACCTTCAAATTTAAACGGTGTGGTGACCACTGCGACAGTGAGGATGCCCATTTCTTTAGCAATTTCAGCAATGACAGGTGCTGCACCCGTTCCCGTTCCACCGCCCATACCTGCGGTGATAAAGACCATGTCCGACCCTTGCAAAGCATCACGAATGCGCTCGTGTTCTTCTTGTGCGGCTTGACGCCCAACTTCAGGATCAGCACCCGCACCTAGACCACGGCTGGTCTGTAAACCCAGTTGAATCCGATTAGACGCTGACATGCGATCAAGCGCTTGGCGGTCAGTATTTGCACACGCAAACGTCACGCCCTTAATACCTGAACGCACCATGTGTTCGATCGAGTTACCGCCACCGCCGCCCACGCCAATCGCAGTAAAGCGCGCTGTGCCGTTATTATCAGGGGTATCATCTTGAACCAGTGTGTAGGACATGGTGTTGCGTCTCCAAAAATTAAAAATACCGCAATGACTTATTTCATCGTGAGAAATTCTCAAATGATTCAAAGCAAGCCATTAGCCAAAGTGGTATAAAAATACGTTAAGTTCTGCTTTATATCTCAAAACAAATAAATACTGATTGCCATCAATCTGCATTTACGATCTGACCAGAACAACCTAAAAAACAATCAACTCTTTCAATAAAACTGAATCTTTCGACCTTTAATCCGTGTTTCAGCGCCATCCATTTTTTGCTGATCGATCCAGAAGCTCATGCTTCAACAAATCGTTAAAATACGGTTCGTAATTTATCCACCAGTCGACGCCATGGTGTCACCATTAAGCGGGTCACAATTTGCTCACCACGACCTGTATCACGATTAGCATCTTCATTCCAACGCTGATTTTCGCTTTG
>JACMMY010000107.1 GCA_014378805.1 Moraxellaceae bacterium | reverse complement strand
CGATTGGTACAGGCGTGATCGGCGGTATGATCAGTGCAACGATCCTTGGCGTGTTCTTTATCCCGCTGTTTTACTTGTGGATTCGTAGTATATTCAAAGGTAAAACACGAACAGCTACGCCAGCTTCAGCACCAACTACAATTACACAGTCATCATTGGATACTGAAAAATGAAAATGAATCAAACACCTATTAATGCCACTCCATACTCAGTGAAAGTCATTTTCACGGTGTTGGCACTACCTTTAGCGCTGTCTGCCTGTAGTTCTAGCTTTTTAAGACAGTCTGATCCTGTAGCTGCAACAAATTTAACTGCCGCTGCATATCCAACATTGATGGATCAAAATGCTGCGGCAACGGCGGGTACATCCATCGCGGCGCAAGGTTGGGCGACTTACTTCACCGACCCACAGCTCAAGCAATTGATTCAACTGGGCTTGGACAATAATCGTGACTTGCGTGCAGCTGCGCTCAACATTGATCGCGCACGTGCGCAATATCAATTGTCACGCTCAGCACAGTATCCAACGATCGGCGTGACAGGTGGTACACAAACTGCGGGTAATAACTCCGATAACACGACGACTTATCGTGCAGGATTAGGTCTGACAGGTTATGAGCTCGACTTTTGGGGACGCGTTGCGAATCTAAAAGATCAAGCATTGCAAAGTTTCTTTGCCACTGAAAGTGCGCGGTCAACCGTGCAAATTAGCTTAGTTAGCCAAATTTCTCAGACTTATCTCGCGCTTGCGTTTGATCAAGAGCAGCTTAAACTGGCTCAACAAACACTAGTCGCGCAAAAGCAATCTTATGATTTGAATGAAAAACAATTCAAAGTCGGCATCATCTCGCTTGTCCCTGTCAAACAAGCGCAGATCAGTGTTGAAAATGCCAACCTTGCAATTGCCAATTATCAAACTCAAATTGCTCAAGATCGCAATGCGCTGGCTTTGCTCATCGGGCAATCTGTACCGAATGAGTTGATTCCAAAAGGTGCGGTGAATCAAATCACCGCAAGTCCAACGCTTCCTGCTGGTCTGCCAAGTGACTTACTGCAACATCGCCCAGACATCGCGCAATCAGAATTTAAACTGAAAGCTGCTGGGGCAAATATGGCCGTTGCGCGAGGTGCCTATTTCCCGTCAATTAGCTTAACGGGTAATGTGGGTTATTCGAGCACCAGCCTGTCTGATCTATTCAAATCAGGTTCATTTGGTTGGGGAATCGGACCGTCGATTAACTTACCAATATTTGATGGTGGCAGCCGTAAAGCCACGCTCGAAACTGCAAGTGTTGATCAGAAACTGGCATTGAATGCTTATGAAAAATCCATTCAAACCGCATTTCGTGAAGTGGCCGATGTGTTGGCAACGCGCGCGACTTTAGATGATCGTTTAGCCGCTCAGAATCGTTTAGTTAATGCCTCACAGACCAACTACAACTTGTCGCAATCGCGCTTTAAAGCAGGTGTCGATAATTATGTGGCGGTGCTTGTGGCACAGACTTCACTGTACAGCGCACAACAAGGTCAGATTGGATTGAAACAATCTGCATTACTCAGTCAAGTGAATTTGTACACGGCACTGGGTGGTGGTGGTTTGGATGTGAATGGTGCGAATGCACCAGCGCAACAAGCTCAGTAAAAGCAAATCCTCCCCAACCCTCCTTTTTCTAAGGAGGGAGTATTTTTTTACTTCGTAAAAAAATATAAAAAGCTCCTCCCTTTGCAAAGGGAGGTTGGGAGGGATTTTGCTTTTGACTCTAAAAACTACCGTACCTTCGCCCGACGAATCACTTTATACAACAGTGTCGGTGACACGCGTGATAATAACGCTGCGACTTTCTCCTTCACACCGCCAATCACAATATATTCACGCCCAGCCAGCAACGCCTTCACGGTTTTCTCAGCAAAATCTGTGGCACTCATTGCGCCAGCTTGCGCGTCATCCATCGTACCGAGTTCTGAACCATCGCCAACGAGCGCAGCGATTGAGACATTGGTTTTCACAAATCCAGGGAAAATCACACTCACGCCAATGCCCTGCCCGCCGACTTCTGCACGCAGACTATTTGCCCACAGATGAACAGCCGCTTTCGCCGCGCCGTAACTACCACGATATTGCGTACCCACCAGACCCGCCACGCTAGAAATAAACACCAATTTGCCACTTTTACGTTGTAACATATCGGGCAGCACTTTGCGCGTGAGATTCACCACAGAAAAATAATCAACTTCCATGATGCGGCGATCCACATCAGCAATGGTGTCGCTAATCAACGACCGCTGGCTAATGCCTGCATTATTGATTAGCCAATCCACCTGCCCCATTTGTTTTGCAATTTCAAAATACGCTTGATCAATTGCAGAGTCGTCCGTCACATCCAGTGATACCGTCAAAAACCGACCATGTCCGACCAGCGCGCAAGCAGCTTTTACACGTTCTAATTCATCCAAACGCCTCGCACTCAGCACCAAATTCGCGCCGCGTGATGCAAAAGCAACCGCAAGTGCTTCACCGATTCCACTCGATGCGCCTGTAATCCAGATCGTTGTATGTGCAAGCGATCCGCGGGTGGCTGTCTTCATTTGTGATTACTCTCGTTTTTAAGTCATCAGGCATGTTATTACAAAATCACGCGCAGCAATATCAGGATTCCGACATTCTGTCAGATTACATAGAAATATCATCAACTCTTTAAAGATCAAATGCTAAAAATTGACGCATTCGCAAAATGGTCTATTTGCAACTCAACACTATTTCCAACAAAAAATCGTCGCCAAAATCCGCTACAATATCCCCCATATTTTTTATTCATAATTTTGCATTTTAAAGCTGGACTACTTTTACTGGATTGCCATGACTGCGCACGATACAACCAACGCCCAAACAACAACGCCAGACAGCACATTAGCCACCACTTACGATCCAGCCGCGATTGAAGCGCATTGGTACGCGAAGTGGGAAGCAAACGGTTACTTTAAACCGTCAGGCACAGGTGCGCCTTTCACCATCATGATTCCACCGCCGAACGTGACGGGCAGCCTGCACATGGGTCATGGTTTTAACAATGCGGTCATGGATGCGCTGACCCGTTTTCATCGCATGAAAGGTCATAACACCTTGTGGCAGCCGGGCACCGACGACGCGGGCATCGCCACGCAAATGGTCGTTGAACGTCAACTGGGTGCGGAAGGCGTGAGCCGCCATGACTTGGGTCGTGAGAAGTTTTTAGAGAAAGTCTGGGAATGGAAAGAAAAATCAGGCGGCACAATTACCCAGCAAATCCGTCGTTTAGGCTCATCGGTTGATTGGTCACGCGAACGCTTCACAATGGATGATGGCTTGTCGAATGCCGTGAAAGAGGTGTTTGTTCGTCTGCACGAAGAAGGCTTGATCTATCGCGGTAAACGCTTGGTCAACTGGGATCCAAAGCTACACACAGCACTGTCTGACCTCGAAGTTGAAAGTGTTGAAACCGCAGGTTCACTGTGGTATTTCAAATATTTCTTTGCGGACGAAAGCCTGAAAACGCAAGAGGGTAATAATTACCTCGTCGTCGCCACCACACGTCCAGAAACCCTACTCGGTGATACCGCCGTTGCGGTCAATCCAGCCGATGAACGCTATCAACATCTGATCGGTAAGCAAATCGTTTTGCCATTGTCAGGTCGTTTAATTCCGATTATCGCTGATGATTATGTTGAAAAAGACTTTGGTACGGGCTGCGTCAAAATTACCCCAGCGCATGATTTCAATGACTTTGAAATGGGCAAACGTCATAACTTGCCAATGATCAATATTTTCAATCTCAATGCCGAAGTATTATCAGATTTTGATTTCTTTGAAAAAGCGGGCGCACCAATTTCTGCAACCATTCCAGCCCCTGCTGAATATGTTGGTCTGGAGCGTTTTGCTGCACGTAAAAAACTGGTTCTAGAGGCGACTGAAAACGGCTGGCTCGACAAAATCGAACCGTACACCTTGAAAGCGCCTAAAGGCGACCGTTCAGGTGTGATCGTAGAACCATTATTGACGGATCAATGGTACGTCAGTATGGCGGAACTCGCCAAGCCAGCCATCGATGCGGTGCAAAACGGTTCGATTAAATTCGTGCCTGAGCAATACTCCAACATGTACATGGCGTGGATGAACAACCTGCAAGATTGGTGTATTTCACGTCAATTGTGGTGGGGTCATCGCATCCCTGCATGGTACGACGCGGTCGGCAATATCTATGTCGGACGTGATGAAGCCGAAGTGCGCGCTAAACATGGTCTACCGAATGACCTCTCGCTGCGCCAAGACGAAGACGTCCTCGACACATGGTTCTCCTCTGCACTGTGGACATTCTCAACGCTCGATTGGACAGGTGATGCAGCCAAAGATGCACATAACGAATTCCTCAAAACCTTCCACTCGACCGATGTGTTGGTGACGGGTTTTGACATCATTTTCTT
>JACMMY010000106.1 GCA_014378805.1 Moraxellaceae bacterium | reverse complement strand
TATCAATTTTATGATACTGCAATGCATCAAGTTCTTCTGCGCCATTCTCAGGAAAATGTTCTGGAAGGTTGCTGATTGGTTTACTCATAAGGGTTTCACTTTTAATATAGATGAGGTGATCTCGAAAGCACTTTAAAAGCAACTCTCAAACGTTTTAATCAAAAAAATAACATTTGAATCAATGACGGCTGCACGCATCTTTCGATTCGAATCAGCGTTAAAATTATATCAATTTAGTTTCTAGTTGCGCTAACAACTGACTAGCGGCACTCTGTTCAGCATAACGGCGACTTTGACCATGGCCAACTGTCACAGTTGTACCCTCCACGCGACACTCTACTGTAAATGTTTGATTATGCGCTTCACCTTGAGCCGCTGTCAGTGTGTATTCAGGCAACGGTAAACGTTTACCTTGCAACAACTCTTGTAATCGGGTTTTAGGGTCTTTGAGCGTATCTTTAGGCTCAAGAGTTAACAAATATGGCTCATACCATTTCAGTACGACATCGCGGACGACATTTAAATCGGCTGAATCTAAATAAATCGCGCCAATTAACGCTTCAACGGCATCTGCCAGAATCGACTCACGGCGATGACCGCCGCTTTTCATCTCACCACTACCCAAAACCAGATGCTCACCGAGCTTCAAATCCTTTGCGATTGCAGCAAGCGAATCTTGCCGAACCAGCGTAGAACGAAGTCGCGTCAGTCGACCTTCATCCTCACTTGGAAAGCGCTCATAGAGATAACATGCTATGACGACACCAAGCAAAGCATCGCCCATAAACTCCAGTCTTTCGTAATTTGACTTAGAGCTCACGGAACGATGCGTTAATGCCTGCTGACACAATTGCGGTTGACGAAACTGATAATCCAGTTGCTTTTGTAAACGAGTAAACTTCAAGGACTCAGTCATTCATCCGACACACTTTTTTTATACATCATATTTTTCAACTTCAAATTAACCTGCGGCCTTAATTGCTTTTTGGTTAAAGGTTTTCTCAAAATGAACAACTAAGTCCATATTACCAACAAATTTATTACGGACTTCATATTTTTTAATCACTTCAATTCCGCCATCATTCGTGACTTTAAGTCGATCAGCTGGTTTAATGTCACGCAAGCCGTTCATATCAAACTGCTGGCTAAATGAATTCATTAAAGAATCAGAATCCATGTCATTTGGAACTGATTTAAGTCGCTCAGTGATAATTTTATTGAGTGCAAAATCATCATAATAAGCACTGCCCGCGGCCATAAAAAACTGAATACTCAAGAAAGTAATAAATATCAGTGCAACTACGCCCCAATACGATATACCACGTTGTCCACGCATTTTTATTCCCCTTTTTTTTGCGCTAAATTTCTATACTTACACACACTAAATTCATTGCTTAGTTAATCACACCAGCTCGATTAAAGCTAGGTAAATGCCATCCTGGCTCTTTGTGCATCCATATATAAATAGCGCGACCTGCAAGATTTTCTTCAGGCATAAAGCCCCAGAAACGACTATCCGCGCTTTGATCTCGGTTATCACCCATCATAAAATAATGTTTGGCAGGAACAGTGACTTCCCAATGATGCCCATTACTCGTAGCAAACTCGCCATTGCTTAATCCGTTGATAAATGGTGCTTGTGATGCGCTCCATGCATCAACTAACTCACGCGTAATATGTGAATGAGTACCCATATGCTCACGAGAAAAACGTTCATAGGTCGCATCGCCTACATCAGGTTGAGCAAATTTTGAAACGATCTGTCCGTTGATTGTCAAAGTACCTTCATCAAAAACAATCTTATCACCGGGTAATCCAATGACACGCTTAATATAATTAATAGATGGATTCAATGGATAACGAAAAACCGCAACTTCGCCACGCTTAGGTTCACCGCTATCAAGAATTTTTTTATTGATAATTGGGAGACGCACACCGTAATCAAACTTATTTACCAGAATAAAATCTCCAGTCAACAATGTTGGATTCATCGATTCTGATGGAATATTGAAAGGTTCAAATAAGAAGGAGCGAACGACTAGTACCAATGCCAAAACTGGGAAAAAATCATACGCCCAACTAATCGCCGTATGTTCTTCTGTGATTTGACCCGCTTTTAATTTTTTATGTTGCTTCCAGACGAATACATCTAAGAGCCAAATGACAAAAAATATCAACGTAGCTGGAACAAGTATCAGATTAAAATCGAAATCCATCGCAACATAACCTTCTTAGGAAAACCTATTTACGTGTTCAATCTAAATTGTGTAAACAGATTGGCAACCAAAAAATAAACTGCTGATTTACCAATTCAAATCCATCTTGGCAAACCAACAGCACTTAGCATTTCTTCAATATCAACTCATCAAAGCAATTACTTCTTATCTACTTTCAGCACGGCAAGGAACGCTTCTTGTGGAATCTCGACATTCCCAACTTGCTTCATGCGCTTTTTACCTTCTTTCTGCTTATTGAGCAGTTTTTTCTTACGCGACACGTCACCACCATAGCACTTTGCAATCACGTTTTTACGCATCGCTTTCACGGTCGAACGTGCAATAATCTGACTGCCAATTGCCGCTTGAATCGCGACATCAAACATCTGACGTGGAATCAATTCTTTCATCTTTTCAACTAAAGAATTACCACGGAATCGAGCATCTTCCATATGAGAAATCATCGCCAGCGCGTCAACTTTCTCACCATTAATAAGCACGTCAACTTTAACTAAACGCGCAGGTTGGAAACGTACAAAATTGTAATCTAATGAAGCAAAACCACGCGAAACCGACTTCAAACGATCAAAGAAATCGAGCACGACTTCCGCTAATGGAATTTCAAATGTCACCGAAACTTGATTACCCAAAAATTTCAAATCTTTCTGAATACCACGACGTTCAATACACAGCGTCATCACGTTGCCCAAGTAATCTTGTGGCACCAAAATATGACATTCAGCAATCGGCTCACGCAACTCTTCGGTGGTGCTGCCATCAGGCATTTTTGATGGGTTATCCACCAGAATCACATCACCGTTCTTTTGCACAGCTTCGTAAATAACAGTCGGTGCAGAGGTAATCAAATCGAGATTGTATTCACGCTCTAAACGCTCTTGCACAATTTCCATATGCAACATACCAAGGAAACCACAACGGAATCCAAAGCCCAACGCATCAGAAGATTCTGGTTCGAAGAATAACGCCGAATCATTAATTTTTAACTTCTGAAGTGCATCACGGAATGCTTCAAAATCACTCGAATCAATCGGGAATAAACCCGCATAAACCTGTGGTTTTACTTTTTTGAAACCCGGAAGAATTTCAACATCTGGCGTGCCGTGCAAGGTAATCGTGTCACCGACTGGCGCACCGAAAATATCCTTAATACCCGCAATCACAAAGCCAACTTCACCTGCTTCAAGATGTTTGGTTTCTGAATGCTTTGGATTAAATACACCAACTGATGACACAGGATGGCTTTGTCCTGTTGATTTCACCAGCATCTTGTCGCCTTTCTTGATACGACCATGACGGACACGTACCAGCGACACTACACCTAAGTAGTTATCAAACCACGAATCAATAATCAGCGCTTGTAATGGCGCTTCTGGATCACCTGTCGGCGCAGGAATACGCTCAACCAAAGCAACTAACAATTCATCAATACCTACGCCAGTTTTCGCAGAAACACGCGGCGCATCATCAGCTGCGATACCAATGATTTCTTCAATTTCTTTAATAACGCGTTCTGGTTCAACTTGTGGCAAGTCAATTTTATTTAAAACAGGAACAACTTCTAAACCTTGCTCAATTGCGGTATAGCAGTTAGCAACCGATTGCGCTTCTACGCCTTGCGCAGCATCCACAACCAGCAACGCGCCTTCACACGCCGCCAAACTACGCGACACTTCGTAAGAAAAATCGACATGACCTGGGGTATCAATAAAGTTTAACTGATAACGTTCGCCATTTGGATGATCGAAATACAACGTCACAGAATGCGCTTTAATAGTAATCCCGCGCTCGCGCTCCAAATCCATCGAATCCAGTACTTGCGCCTGCATTTCACGATCTTGCAGTCCACCGCAACGCTGAATAAAACGATCAGCCAAGGTCGATTTGCCATGGTCGATGTGAGCGATAATGGAAAAATTACGAATATTCTTTATATTAGAGTGACTTGTACTAGATGACATTCAACAGAATCCGAAGTTTTTAAAACAAGTTGTACATGCTTATA
>JACMMY010000105.1 GCA_014378805.1 Moraxellaceae bacterium | reverse complement strand
GGCGCTATGCTTCAGATCACATTTTTGGTGACGGTAGCGCAAGCAGATTAATTGCCGACAAGATTGCAGAATTGAATTGCTAGCATGCAGTGCGTGCTTCGTAGACTAACTCACAGAGAGAATTCATGAATCCTCATGGTTTGATGTTTCACCATTTTAAGGATGACCGACACAAGGGAGGTCAGGGATCTATCAGCGCTGAAGTGTTCGCCCATCTACTGATGTCAGTTGGACTTGATCGAATTCTTTCCGCTAGCGAGTGGTGTAATCGTGCTAATGAGGGGACTCTTAAACAAGAGGATTTGTGCATAACGTTTGACGATAGTTTGTTGTGTCAATTCGACATAGCGGTACCGGTGTTGGAGCACTTTAATAAAACCGCCTTCTGGTTTGTTTATTCTTCCGTTTTTCAAGGGGTCGAGGAGCCATTTGAAATTTATCGATATTTCCGTACAACACAATACGCAAATCTAGACGATTTTTATGATGAGTTTTTTGATGCTTGTTCTGTGTTTTATCCTGAGTTGACAAACGAAGGATTCGCTATGTTCGGTTCCTCGCAATACCTCTCGGCTGCTCATTATTATTCAGATGCCGACAGAAGATTCCGATTTTTCCGGGATGAAGTGCTTGGCCCAACAAAGTATCATGCCCTCATGGCAAAAATCTTGACCAAACATCAGGTTAATCAGAAAGATTTAAGCGCCGATATTTGGATGACAGATGAGCATTTAAAGTATCTTCATAATCGGGGTCATGAAATCGGCTTGCACTCGTACACACATCCTACGCGCTTATCTAATCATCCCATAGTGGAGCAAAAGGCTGAGTATGAAAGAAACGCGCTCCACTTAACGCAAGTGTTGGGGCGCGTGCCTAGAACAATGTCGCACCCCAATAACTCTTACTCAGCAGATACGCTCAATTTATTGACTGGGATGGGTATTACAGTGGGATTTCGCGCAGACATGACTTTAGTAAACAAGAGAAGCAACCTCGAATTTGCTCGTGAAGATCATGCAAACTTAATTCGAAACTTCGGCATCAGTTGCTGATTTATTTGTACGGGTCAGGGTGACGCAGACCGGGTTGCACCCAGACCAAAATGTTGGTATGTTAAAAAGGTGACTTCACCAATAGATTTGGTCTGTCCAAGTCACTGTCACCCTTCACGATTCTGTATGTTTGGCCGGCAGGGACTGTAACCATGTAATCAATCTCGACATTAATTTTCGAGAATGGCTCGAAGTAGTTGGGTATCACGGTGGAGTCGTTTGTGGTTCGACGTGTGAATCCAGAAGCCAGCAAATCGCTTTCCTCGACGCCTGCATTGTAAAAATCGATATATTCAGCGCCTTCTTCACGCAATAAATTTAGCCACTGAGAACCCAGCCCGCGCAAAGCATCAGATGGACCTATGAAATCTACAACACGGATAGCTCTAGCGTCATCATGACTGCAAATCCTAGTCACGATTAATCCGACGGTGCTTAAGGCATGTTGAATTTTGTATGCCTGGTAAACGTATATTGGATGGCTTAAATAGCGATTGATGAGATACACCGCACTTTTATACGATGCGGATTTTTGTTTATTGAAAAATTCAGGGCTAATTTGTAGTATGTCATCCGCCGTTACTTGCGCGATACATTTTTTGTCATCATCAATTTGAATTTGTGGAACTATGCGGCTCTTATGCACCGTTGCCAGTTTGAAAACGTTTATCTCTGGATTCAGAATGAAAAAATGACCTAGTCGTCCTACCTGATAACCTAAAGCCTGGTACAAAGGCAAGCTCATAGCACTTGCTCCGATAGCATATAAAAAAGCAGGGCTCATCATTTCTTCAAGATGCGCCATAAGGTGCCTCCCCAATTTCCCCCCCCTAGCGGCGTCATGTGTTTTCCATATCGCCATCCAACATAACTGCTTTAGTTGCATCGTCACGTCAAATTGGCTTGGTTGAATGAATCCTAAAACACCATGTATTTCCTGCGTTCGTTTTTCCAAACCTAGAACGAAGTTGTAGTCGCCAGTTTCTTTGTTTAAGTGCTGCCAATCTAGCAAAACGTCGTTAGTAGCAAGAATATGTTTTGCCTTCCACTGCTTTTCGATGAATAGTCGTAGAGCAGGCAAGTCTGCTGCCTTTGCCAAGCGTATGTCGTACATATAACCTTTCAGATAAACCGATATTTTGTTTTGTCATTAAAGAAGCTGTCTTGCGAATGTGAACTGTGAAGGAGCCCCATCACCAATAGAGTCTTGATGGAAGTTTGAGCTGCATCTGATTTCACGCAGCTGAACAAAGTTGCCCTCATTTATTCATGTCCTGATGAACTACCCCTCAATACGAGCAGAATCTGTGGTGCGTAGCTAAACTGAAGTTGGAATCTCCAAGCCAGCCGTTGTCTCGAGTCCGCATACCGCCCATAAATCTACCTTGACCTTGAATTCCAGCTGTTGGATGTCGCGCTTCTTATTTTCATTCATGGTTTGCCCATTCCTTTTTGCAATGTCTTACTTAAACTGCTGCCTCAAATTCGAGGTTCACTTCACACTACAATTTATATTCATGAGCAAACAAAAGTCTACCTCGGTAATGTGCATGCCGCTAGAAACAATGGCGTTTTTGAAAAGGCCGAAGCTTTTATTTTTAAATTTCTAAATGCGAATGCGCCATTAGATTCGGTGGGTGTCGGAAGTTAACTATGAAAATTGCGTTTGTTGTCAGCCAAGGTGGAAAAAAAGTATTTGAGTTCTATGCTGCGATGGCGACGCTGTTAGCGCAAAAGCAGGGAGCGTATCTGCCGGTTTTTAATGTTTGGCAAGACAGTGAAAAGTCAGCACTTGAATCCATGGGCTGGTCGGAAACAACGATACGGTCGTTCGAGTCGTGGGTACAACGGGATCTGTCGTTGACTGAAGAAGTCGCGCGCATCAGGGCAGAGTACCGTTCTATAAATTGGTCAGAAGTTATTGCCGCTGAGCGAAGCTTCACTGACTATTCGCAGCTCTTAGGTAGTGCCGGTGAGCGACAAGAGCCCCTAGACTACGTACTCAAACTTACTGTGAACATAGTTAGGTTCATAGAGGATCTGTTGAAAGATAGGTCAATCAAAGCGCTTGTTTGCCCGACGGCAGACACACTTTTTTCTCTAATTGCAATTAAGGTTGCCCAGCATCACGGCATTAAAGTGTGCGCCGTCACGCCAGCTTATCCATTGGTGCGCGGTGCGGATGGTGGATATTTTTCAAATAATGAATTTCTAGAATCAGAAAAGATGATCGCGAACTATCACTGTGCAATTGCTCGCAACTTGAACTGTGATGAAGTAAATAGGGCTAACGGCTTGATCGATTCCATTAAAGGATTTTCATTTAGAGCCGCATGTGCAAGTGAAAACCATTCCAAGGGATCTGGTTTCAGCGCACTATCCCCGAACGTTTTTCACCTTTTTGCGTATCTAAGTGCTAATGCGGCTAAGAATAAACACGTGCAATACGACAAGATTGATCCGCTACTCAAAGCAAAAGGCAATGTGCTTCGAGTTGTACGCAAACTTTTCTCTCAAAAATTTCTCGGGTCCGTTGATGTTGATGAAATCCCGGTAAACAGTATTTTTTACGCATTGCACTATCAGCCAGAACAATCAACCCTCGCGCAAGCGATTTTTTACGCAAATCAAATCGCTTTAGTTGAGAATATTTCCAAATCATTACCTATCGGCTATACCCTGGTAGTCAAAGAGCATCCTTGGGGAAGGGGGGCACGCCCTGTCTGGCAGTACAGGCATTTAAAAAACATGTACAACATTATTTTTTGCGATGCACCTGCTAAAGAGATAATTCAACGAGTGGCCGCAGTGATTACGGTGACGGGTAATGTGGCGATGGAATCTTTGGTTTTTGATAAGCCAACCATTGTTTTTGGGCGTACTTACTTTACACACTGCGATTTGCTATATCGCGTACGCGACGTGCTGGATTTGTCTGAATTGCTCAAAAAAATCTTGGTGGATGGTGTTTATGCAAAACGACCTAATCGCTTGGAACTACTTCAGAAATTTTTAGTGTCATTCCAGGATTCTTTGGTACCACATCGTATTGCGGTGATAAATGCTAGTTTCTATGCCGATAAACTCTTGGCGGAGATTGAAAGTTATGCATCAATATAGAAATTGTGCTGTTCACAAATGCTCCCACTCGCCGGATGCCATTCGGCGTAGATTGACAGAATATCCAGCCGCTTTGACTGATGAAATTCGATTCCTTGGAGTTCATTGTGATGCTGAATGACTTTTCTCAAGACCCCGATGAGTCCTAAGGAGTTCCAATTGAGTTCCTTTGACATCGTCATCGAGGATTGAGAATGCACTTCAGGCTATCCGCTCGACGATACTGCAGTTTTGCCTAGGGTTGACCGCGTTGGTGATCTCTCCCGTGATATTTGTTCTTGAAGCCCTATAGTTATTTACCTCTCACCCAGCTCGAATTCACAGAAAAAATTGCAATGACGAAATTCAAATTAAAACTGGCAAAACTAGTTCAGAAATCAAAACCGCTGTGGGCCACTTACTCCTTTTTTCGTGCCATCTATCTTTTTATATTCAGGCCGAATCGGATAAAAACTGTTATTGATCCAGCTTTCCACGGTTGGGGATTGACATCGATCACCAGCCCCCCGTGGAATGGTGGTGGAACTAATTCACTTGCACAGAATTTCTCTAGGGCAGACGCGCTATTAAAAACGCTTGTTCAGGATAAGAAATTTGTTCTTTCCCAGTTCAAGCATATGTCCGCCGCCGACGAGATGAAATTCCTCGGCGAGCTTAATTGGCGGCATTACATGGTTTACTGGAGTTCAGCTTATGCAGTTAAAAACACCGAGTCAGCAATAAAAAATTTCGCTGAGTGCGGGGTTTGCGATGGGCTTACGATTTTTTACGCGATAACTGCGGCTAAGGATTTGAATCAACAATACGCTGCATATCTGTATGACGCGTGGGATGGGTTAAGGGAAGACTTGTTATTAGAGTCAGAGAAGTATTCCGCAGGAAACTATGCTTATCTCAACGTCGCTTCTACGCAAAATAACCTTCGCATCTTTGACGCCAATACCCTGTTTTTTAATAAAGGCTACATTCCCGAATCATTTGATGCTGCTAACAATCCCACGAAGATTGTCTGGCTGCACATTGACCTGAATGGCGCACTGCCAACGGTTTGT
>JACMMY010000104.1 GCA_014378805.1 Moraxellaceae bacterium | reverse complement strand
TTACATTATTCAACTTCGCTTTAATACGCGCCGCATAATCAGGATCAGCCGCATTGAATTGCGCCAACATCCGCTCTTGCACACTTTGAGTCGCTTGCCTCAAATCACCTGCGATATTTGTTGCTAGCTGATTTTTCTGATCTTGCGACATCAGACGAAATAAATCCCCTGCTTGCGAAAAATTATCTTCATCTTCCGTATCATAGGCTTTCACCCACGCCTCTCCTAAAATCGGCAGCGGCGGCTCGGTGACACTGGCGTCAGGCATAGGTGCACCGAATGCGACCTGATCATTTGGATAAAAATTTACACCGCTTCCTTGGTTATTTTCTGTGCCAAATGCGCTCGGCATGCCAGCCATGACACCATCACGCTGGTAATGCTGCACAGGACAACGTGGAGAATTGACAGGCAATTGATTGGCATTTACACCGACGCGATAACGATGAGCATCTGCATAAGCCAACAATCTCGCTTGCAACATCTTATCGCGTGAAACACCCACACCAGGGACTAAATTACTCGGAATAAAAACAGATTGCTCATTCTCTGCAAAGTAATTTTCAACATTGCGATTCAACTCAAATTGACCCACATCAATCAGTGGATAATCCGCATGAGGCCAAACTTTGGTTAAATCAAACGGATTTATATGATATGTCTTTGCTTCTTCTGTTGTCATTAATTGCAATTTAACCGTCCAACTAGGAAAGTCTTTACGATTAATCGCATCAACCATATCTTTTTGGACACCATGTGGCTCTTTCATAGCCGCCTCATCACCAGTCAGATTTTTAATGCCTTGATTGGTCAAAAAATACCACTTCACCCACGTTCGTTTACCCTCTTTGTTCCAAAAACTCAGCGTATGTGAACTAAAGCCATGCATATGACGATACGATAAAGGAATCCCGCGATCGGAATATAATGTGGTGATCTGGGCATACTTGCCCAGAATTCAAATTTTGCGGATGCATCAGGTAAATTAGTTTGCGGATTTTTTTCTGTGAATGAATGAAATCTGGAAACTTAATCCCATCACGTAAGAAAAAAACAGGCGTGTTATTGCCTACGATGTCGTAGTTTCCTTCCTCTGTATAAAACTTCAACGCAAACCCGCGAGGATCACGTGCGTAATCGCTCGAACCCGCTCCGCCCGCAACAAGAGAAAAGCGCGCAAACATTTCCGTCTTTTTCCCTTCACCTTGTAAAAACTTGGCAATGGTTAAATCGGATAAATCTTTCTTGAGCGTAAACGTGCCATACGCTCAAGTACCACGTGCATGAACCACACGCTCTGGAATACGCTCTCGATTAAAATGAGCCAGTTTTTCAAACGTGCGAAAACTGTCAAAGGTCAACGAACCTCGTTCACCTGCGGTAATGCTATTTTGGTCATCGGGAACAGGCGCACCATTGGCGCTGGACATTGGACAGGTGGGTTTCTGGCTCATTGTTTTTACTCCGTGTAAGTCTAGCTAGAGCCTTACGATAACGCTGCAGCGTTATGAGGTAAAACGATATTTTTATATATTTGTGATCGAGAAATACGATTCATGTGAGTTTGTGTAAAAAAGCGCGTTCAATGCCAACTAAGGCAAATTAACCGCTATTTTTGCGTCAATGCGCTCAGATTTACTTTGCCAATTTGAAGCGCCGCGATTCAGCAATTGTGCTTGGTGAGTCGCTCGTTGAATGAGCTGTTCTTGCTGTTCAGCCAAGGGCGTTTCTTCATCAAATAGTGGTAACGTGATCCATGTCATTGCCCATGAGAATGAAAGATTGACCAATATTTCTGAAATAATACTGAGATCTTGCAATTCAAGCGCATTAAAAGCAGGTAGCTTCTGTAAATCTTCCGCCATATCAACTGAAAAAAAACGTACTTCTTTATCGATCGCGCGTCGTACGACAACCGAACCGCCCCAACGCTCTCGTACCAAAAACGCCCAATGATTAGGTTGCTTCGTAATCGCCATAAAGAAGCGCTCGACACTGCCACGTGTCATTGATGCAGTATTGAATGAGGATAAAGTAAAACCTTCTCGCAAACTCATGCGCAACCGATGCAATGTGCCTGACACATAATCGACTAAGTCTGCACCCAGCTCATCCATGTCTTGAAAATGACGATAAAACGCTGTCGGAACTAATCCCGCTTCGCGTGCGACTTCGCGCAAACTAATCGTACCGAAAGACCGACCGCCTTCACTACTCAGCGTCAGTGCAGCATCAAGCAATGCTTGTCTGCTTTGCTGCTTGCGCTCATCGCGTAAAGACATAGACGAATCATCCAACTGCTTAAAAGAATAAAAAACAAAGCGTAAAACTGATCAATTCACATTGAAGAACGACAGTTTAACAAATTAGCACCCCTGCTAAAAATAAATTTAACAAATTTCAGTGTACAACTGTTGACTAAAATTAATTATCACGTATATTAGTGTACATGTGTTCACAAACATTACAAGCGTTCACAAATGATACATGTGTTCACACAACCAAATTTGCTTTAAAACTGATTCATTAAATCACACCATATTTTGCGGCGGCACGACGAAAAAAAATAGATATGGTAAGCCAGCAGAGGATTAATAAGATGCAAGCAACGATTCCAGCAACACGCACATTTACCGCAAAACCAAATGTCTACAAACCACATTGGGTTCGTGAAGACTTCGTTGACGCTGTTTTGGCACAAGTTAATCCACTGTGGACGATGACACGTACGATGGCGCGTATCGAAAACATTGAATACATCGAAGATGACATGGTCAAAATCACTTTGTCGACCAATCACTTCTTGAATCGCCGCTTTAAAACATTCAAAGCGGGTCAATTCATTATGGTGACAGCATCTATTGCAGGTGTTCGTCATCAACGCGCATACAGTTTGGTTTGCACACCAGAACAATATGCGAAAGACGGCAAACTCGTCATCGGTGTCAAAAAACAAGGTCGCGTATCGAACTACCTCGCGAAGCAAGCAAAAATTGGTGATGCACTAGAAATTACACCAGCATCTGGTGAATTCCTTATCAACTCAAGTGCAAATCCAAGTCTGTTTATTTCAGCAGGTAGCGGCATTACGCCGATTGTACCGATGGTAAAAAATGCACTTGAAAGCTCTAAACTTCCTGTCACATTGATTTACTACTCACGTGACCCAGCATTCCGCAAAGAATTGGAAGCCTTAGCAGCACTTCATTCACACTTCAGCTTAAACATCATCGTTGATTCGGCTGAAAAACCAGCATTCTTTAATGCTGAAACATTAGACAACTTATGCCCTGATGCAGCGACACGTGATACCTATGTGTGTGCGGCACCTGGCTTGATGAAAGTCACTCGCGAGATTTGGGCAGATCGTGGTTGGTCAGAGAAAATGCGTCAAGAAAGTTTTTTACCCATCAAGATCGACGAAAACGCTGAAGCACAAAACGTGAACTTTCGCCGTAGCCAACGTGAATTTGAAGCAAAGGGAAACTTGCTTGCAAGTGCTGAAGCCGCTGGACTAACCCCTGCTTACGGATGCCGCATGGGTGTATGTAACGCATGTGTTTGTACCAAGGTTTCGGGCGCAGTACGCAATCAAATTACCGGTGAAATCAACGACCAGAACAATGTCCAGATCAAGCTTTGTGTTAACGCTGCAATTAGTGAAGTTGTGATTGATCTATAAACACTGATTTAAAAGCCAAAGTTAAAACATATTCAACACATATAATCGATTTAAAGAGAGAATAATCATGAGCACGAATTTCCCAGAAGTACGTTTCACAAAGAAAAGCCGCATTTTAACCCCAGAAGAAATCGCAGAATTTGGTCGTCGTATCGATGCCCTCCGCGATGCAACGCGCGCCAAAATCGGCGAAGCAGATTCTAAATATATCTACGGTGTACGTAACTTTGTACGTTTAACCGAAGTTGCTAGCCGTACGGCGCTGATGTTTGGTGGTTGGATTCCACCTGTATGGTTGCTCGCATCCGTCACACTCGGTGTATCTAAAATTGTCGAAAACATGGAGCTGGGTCATAACGTTATGCACGGTCAATACGACTGGATGAACGACCCAAGCATGAATGGCGCAAACTACGACTGGGATACCGTATGTTCAGGCGAAGACTGGAAACATACCCACAACTTCATGCACCACACCTACACCAATGTCTTAGGCAAAGACCACGACATCGGCTATGGCATCCTGCGCATGACTGAAGAGCAAGAATGGAAACCGCGTAACTTAGCGAATTTGCCAAGCGCATTCACACTCATGGTCGGTTTCCAATGGCTTCTCGCTTTACAAAACATGCATATTGAAGATTTTTTAGATGGCAAAGCCAGCTTGAAAAAAGTACTGTCTAGCGGTCGTAGCTTTGCTAAAAAAGGCGCACGTCAATTCGGTAAAGACTACGTGTTCTTCCCTGTAATCGCAGGTCCAATGTTCTTGCCAGTATTGGCAGGTAACGTCACTGCTAACATCATCCGTAATATCTGGACATTCTCGATCATTTTCTGTGGTCACTTCACTGAAGATGTCGAAATGTTTGAAGACAACTTAGACAAAGAAACCAAAGCTGAATGGTACTTACGTCAATTGAAAGGTTCAAGCAACTTGACTGGCGGTAAGATTTTCCATTTCTTGTCAGGTAATTTGAGTCATCAAATCGAACATCACATGTTCCCAGACATGCCAGCCAATCGTTATCAAGAAATGGCTACAGAAGTACAAGCCATCTGTGCTGAATTCGGTCAACACTACAACACAGGTAGCTTCACAAAACAAATGTCAGGTGTTGTCAAACGTATTGCGATTCACTCATTGCCAAATGAGACAGTACGCAACATCCGTGCAAACTTGAATCAACAAGCAGAAAAGGGTGGTTTGACCGGCAAGATCTTCAAACGTCTTGCAAAGGCTGCTGAGTTCGCACCCCTATAGAGTCAAAATCTAAACTTTTTTAGTTTTCACCACTGCTGACTCATCGTTAGCAGTGGTTTTTTATGTGCGTCCATTCGGTCTTCCAAGGGGTGCGAAGTTCAAAGCCGTCGGACCAAAGGGCTGTTGCGGTAAGACCATTGGACAATTTTTTGATACCCGAACCCCTTTTAGAAATGAACGTCGTATCAGACCCGCAGCGTTCGCTCGCGCGATCCGTTTTGAATGACGCGCCGCCCCGCTCACCTTCCGCACCCACCCCCTAAAGGGCAGCAGACTTTCGGTGGTATTGCGAATCGCATCAACCGCTTGTTCATCCAACTCCTCGACGGCGCGCTTATACATTGTTGGATCAATCATATGACCTTTCTGATCTGTGCCAAGCGCTACGTCAAGCTCATATATATTCTTACTTAATGCCTCACAACTCTGATCGCTGGGGACGAGATAAGGCGCTATCTCGGCTTCAACCAACAAGGATGGAATGCCTTTTTGGATGAGATTTAAGTCATGGAAGGGGGCCTCTACAGCATCGATATATTTCGACTGCTTCTGGTGTACAACACAGCCAGTCAATGACAACGCAAGCAAAATTAGCGTTGAATAACGCAGACCCTGAAGCAATGTATGTTGTTTATATATCTGCATTTTATTCCACAGTGACATCCCGTCACTCTCCATTGGATCGCAGTATCATTAGTTTTTTATGTCTTCATCTCATAAGACTATAAATTCAGTGTTTAAAACATGCGTTTTTCGTTATTTTTTATTGGGTTGAGCGTTTCTTTGGTAACAAGTTATTTTATTTTTTATAAATCTGTAGTCTGGATACGCAAATACTCTTGTGCGTCACCCTATGGTGACCAAATCGACGTTAGCGAATATTCATGTTTACTGAATATCACGCTTCGCTATCACCGCAGCTGTCTTATTCATCATTCAGCGAGCACTCCGCATTGGTAGGCGTTGTTTTACAACGTATATTTTTAAGTAAATGCATCATTTCTTTATCATAAATTCCTTCTGCAGTCATTTCTATCCGCGTACTTCGCAATAACGCGAGATTACTCTGCTGGTCAGCAGGAGATAAATTAATCCAGTATTTTTCATCAATATCTTTTTCAGAGTTATCAATAAATCGATAAGCCGTACCGATCTGAGAATAGATATATTCTCGAATCTTTTGGCTGACTTCTGGATTCGGTAACTTGTTCTTATGCACAACAAATGCAGCCGTTATTTGCGCCATTCTGAAACGAATCACTCCCCCTTTAACACTGCCATCTGCTGCAACCATACCTTTCACAAGCTCAAAGGGTTTAAAAGCTACCGCAGGTACGCTGAGTATATTCACTTTATGTGTACTAAATGCATTTGCAATCGTCGTGAGGTCCAATCGTATGGGTTGTGCCCCAACTTTTTGTACCAGTTTATTAATGGATTGGTCGAGATTGAACACAGCAACTTTACTCTCTTTGGCCTTACTGATCGTATTGATCCGGCGATCATCTACCATCATATAGGCTGCACCGATCGGAATGATCCCCAGCACCTCATATCCATCTTGGGACATTTTTGGCGCTAAAGCCTTACTCGATAGTACCTGTAAGGCACTACTTAAATCTTTGTTACTCATCAATGCACCGATCGCATCCAAACTGCCTGTATATGAATTAAATTGACGCGCCCGTAAGCTACTCATGATCGCCGCATCACAGCGACCCGTTTTAAAATCAGTCACTACGAGTGCTTCATTGGTATAGATTTTTATTTCGATGGGATTATGCAAACCAAAGCGTGGTGCTTGCAGGACGTAGTCTTTGGCATACCCATATGCATAGCCGTTTGGGCCAGTCGGGTCGAAGATACACAGCGTTAACTTACTTTCAGCAGCATAAGCAGCATTCAAACTTAGTCCCAAAAACAGGGCGGTGGTGATCATTTTTTTCATGAAAACTTCCTTATTCGGTAAGGTCATATAATCTAATTAAAACACATCCCATGTTCACATGGCATTGTTGTATTTATTCTTATATGAATAGAGCTGCATCATTTCCAACTCTGTTGCTGTGGTAGCAGCCTATGAGGGCGGAATCGATGGCACAGGGATATCAGCCATGCTAGGGTATAGGCAACTTAAAAATATAACCAGACGACTATGAGTACTTCCATTAAAAACTACGAAAAGCGATTCGTGCTTAACCGATAATTTAAAATTTGGGATTGAAAACCTTGCAGGCATTTCAATGGATGATGTCAAAGTTCATTACAACGCTAGCGCGCCAGCACAGTTAAATGCACACGCTTATGCACAAGGAGCCGATATTCATTTAGCTCATGGACAGGAGAAACATTTGCCGAATGAAGCTTGGCATGTCTTGCAACAAACGCAAGGAAGAGTTCAGCCAACGATGCAAAAGGAAGGTATTGAGGATATTAATGAAGATACTGAACTGGAGAAAGAGGCGGATGTGATGGGTACGAGGGCAGCAGGTGGATTAGTTTTGTAGGATGGGTTTAAACCCATTATCGTTAATAAATTTCGGTTTCTTAATAATATTTCATGCGATTCGGCGCAAGGCGCTTTGGCTTATTGCTGCTTATGCTAGCTTGGAGAGGGTAAATGCAGGCGTTGCTCGTGTGTTAATTATCAAGGTTATGTATTCAAAAGTCGCTCATCGATCTTATAAAATAAAAGACTCGCTAAAATCAAATGATGTAAGGCACGCTCTGGCGTAATAATTATGTTCCCATGCGCTTTTGGATTGCGAATCCCTGACATTGAACCAGCTAAAAGTTCCATATAACCTTGTTGAATATTTCGTCCCGTTTCAGTTGTTAAGTCACCCAATAAGATTGTTGGTCTAGTAGGAGTAAAGGCTTTTCTCATAAGAGGCACCCCATCAAGCTCATACCCAGTTGCGGATTTGTGCAATGTCTTTACTACATTATTAATTTCTTTTAATGCTGCTTCAACTGCATCTGCATAATGACCTGCCATGAACCGCGGTTTGGCTATTTCATTAACTTTTGGATGAATTATTGTCCAAACGTCATATATTACTCGGTCTTGCACAGCCCCGCTTGTAGTTACTTTAGCTGGTTTGCTACAGATAACGAGCTCTGGATTCCGCGTTATACGTGTCCTAGCTGCACGAACCTTCGAGAGTATATTTTCAACACTTTTATAGGAAGGAGAACGTGTAAAATTGAGAACACCTCGATTAGCTTCGTCAACAATTTGCTTTGAGTAGACATTTACTCCCAAAGCATCATTAAAAAGATCTGTAAGCTCTTGAACATACTGTCTGTATTGGGGATCATCTCGAGAATCAATGTGAATTCCACTGTGTGCTCTTTTGAACCTATTCAAGATCTTAGATAACTCTAATTCATAATGTTCGATTTCTTTAATCAAATCATCAGTATTCAAGCGATCCCCCTCAATGACCTAATTATTACGTTGTTTTACCTTAGTATGACGAAAGTTGTTTTAAAAAAGAAAAGAGCTACTCCTCAATCACCCCAACCTTACCCCAGTCACTCCAGCAGGCGTCACCTTCGCAATCTCAACCTCAAACACCACATTACGCCCCGCCAGCGGATGATTAAAATCCACTTCGACTTTGTCATCATTCACAGATTTCACGACGCCAGCCAAAGTACCGCCTCCTTTATCTTGAAACTCCATCATCGTGCCCACTTCAGGACGCGCATCGCCAGCCTTGATAAACTGAACCGTATCAAACAACTGAATATTTTCAGGATTCCATGGACCAAACGCATCTTCAGGTGGCAAATGAACTGTACGACGATCACCTGCACGTAAGCCCAACAACGCCTTCTCAAAACCTTCGAGCAGATTACCATCGCCTATCACCAAGCTCACTGGCTCTGGATAACTGCGGGTATTATCAATCTCTACACCATTTTCAAGCGCAACCGAAAAATGCAACGCAACCTGTGAACCGTGTGCAATCCGCGTGTCATCGTTTGGATTGGTAAATGTCGAAATATTGGTTTGAGTCATAGTGATCTACTTGGTGTCGGAGTTTTTGGTTTGACGAATCTTATCCAAAAACAGCATATCAATAATTAAAAAAATCGTCCCCAACGTAATCGCACTGTCGGCAATATTAAACGCAGGGAAATAGTGGTTTTTGTAGTACACGCTAATGAAGTCAACCACGTAACCGAGCGACACGCGATCAATCAAGTTACCAACCGCACCGCCCAACACTAGAGCAATCCCGGCGGCGAGAATCGAAGCATTCTTTGGTAAACGTAATAACCAAAACACGAAAATGACCGATACCAGCATCGCCATGCCCGTGAACAAATAACGCTGCCAGCCGCCTGCATCAGAAAGGAAGCTAAACGCCGCGCCATGGTTATGCAGCAACGTCCAATCGAAACCAGTAAATACCGCCTTCGCTTCACCATAGACTAAATGCGCAGAAGCAATTTGCTTCGTCCATTGATCAAGCACAATCGCGAGAATGCTCAATCCTAACCAAATGATATTTTGAGTGCGTATCGACTTGAATAAAGATTTAAGCATAGTGGCGAACCTCGCCTGAACCATCCACATTTTCGATGCAACGTGCACACAGATCAGGATGAAGTGGCGTTAAACCAACATCCGTGCGGACATGCCAGCAACGCGCACATTTCACGCCATCAGCCGCAGATACAAACGCATGCAGACCACTCAGCTCTGTTGTTTCGCCTTCGCCTACACCGTTATGATTCAGTTCAACATCACTGACAATTAAGACAAAACGCAGTTCATCTTTGAGTTTTGCCAAGGCTTGATAAATATGCGGCTCTGCCCAAATTTGAACTTTCGCAGAGAGATTCGCACCAACTGTTTTGCTAGTACGCGCATTTTCAATGAGCTTATTGATCGCAGATTTGGCGTTCAGAATGATCAACCACTCTTCTTCGCTGAGGCTGTCGTTTTTTGCATTCGCTTGCGCCACAACTGGAAGGTCATACCATTCAGTGGTGAATACATATTTATCGGCTGGGTTTGCCGAGTTTTTCGGAATTTCCTGCCATGCTTCTTGCGCAGTGAAAGTCAGAATCGGACTCATCCAACGCACAAAGGCATGCACCAAATGATACAACGCGGTTTGAGCCGAACGACGCGCAACAGAATCTGCCTTGGTGGTGTATTGACGATCTTTGATGATGTCTAAATAGAAACCGCCCAAATCACTGGTACAGAACGCCACCAACTGGCTACACACTTGATGAAAACTCATCTCATCGTAAGCCGCTTTAATGGTTTTTTGCACAGCCGCTGCACTACTCAAAATGAATTGATCGAGTGCAATCATCTGATCAACAGGCACAATGTCCTTCGCAGGATTAAAGCCATTCAAGTTCGCGAGCAAGAAACGCAACGTATTACGGATACGACGATAACCATCGGTTGTCCGACTGAAAATCTCTTTACCAGCCGTCATTTCGTAGCGGTAATCGCTTGATGCAACCCAGAAACGTACACCATCCGCGCCGAGGTCTTTGATGACATCTTGCGGCGTGATGATATTACCCAGCGATTTGGACATCTTGCGACCATTCACATCAACCACGAAACCGTGGGTGAGTACTTTTTTGAATGGCGCAGTGTTGTCAATCGCAAGACCTGTCAACAACGAGGTTTGGAACCAGCCGCGATGTTGGTCAGAGCCTTCCAAATATAAATCAGCAGGGAATGCGAGCGCGTCACGTTGTTTCAACACACAATAATGCGTCACACCCGAATCAAACCAAACATCGAGCGTATCAGTCGCTTTGTTATATTGCGCTGCATCTGCACCGATTAAATCAGCCGCTTCCGCTTTAAACCATGCATCGACACCGCCTTGATCAATCAACGCGGCAACTTTCTCAATCAGGTTTTCAGTATCTGGATGCAATGCGCCCGTGTCTTTATGAATAAAGAATGGAATCGGCACGCCCCAAGTCCGTTGACGGGAAATACACCAATCAGGACGACCATCGATCATGGACTCGATACGATTCTGACCCCAATCTGGAATCCACTCAATTTTTTTGATGGCATCAAGGGCTTCATTACGCAGACCTTGTTTTTCCATGCTAATAAACCACTGCGGCGTGGCACGGAAAATGATCGGCGTTTTATGACGCCAGCAATGCGGATAACTGTGGGTAATCGCAATATGTGCCCACAATTTACGATCAGATTTAAGCTGTTCGATAATCAGCGGATTGGCTTTATAGATATGCTGACCCGCGAAAACCGCCGCTTCTGGCAAATAAACACCACTGCCACTGACTGGATTTTCAACTTTCAGGCTGTATTGCAAACCGACTTTATAGTCGTCCACACCATGACCGGGCGCTGTGTGAACCGCACCTGTACCGCTGGAATCCATGACGTGTTCACCTAAGATCACAGGCACTTGGCGACCCATGATCAGCGGATGTTGCAAACTCAAATGTTCTAACACTGAGCCTTGGAAAGTTGCCAACACTTTTGGTGATTGCAAGCCATAACGTTCAGTCGCCTCGCCTGCCAATTTCGCAGCCAAGGTCAGGGCAATCGTTTTGTCTTCCGATTGCACTTCGACTAATTGGTATTCTAAATCGGCATTCAGAGCGACCGCTTGATTGGCTGGCAATGTCCACGGTGTCGTTGTCCAAATCACGATATCAACTGGGGTTTTCACATCGACATTGATACGCTTAGACAGATCTGCCAAATCGACTACAGCAAAACCCACATCAATCGCGTCTGATTTTTTGTCTTGGTATTCGACTTCGGCTTCTGCCAATGAGGAACCACAATCCAAACACCAGTTCACAGGCTTCATGCCTGCTTGCACATGACCCGCTTGAACGATCTTGCCGAGAGCGCGGACGGTATTCGCTTCTTGCGCGAAGTTCATCGTCAAATACGGATTATGCCAATCACCCAACACACCTAAACGTTCAAAGTCTTTTTTCTGCAATTCGACTTGGCTTGCGGCGTACTCACGGCACAATTCACGGAATTTGGTCGCATCAACTTTGACGCCAACTTTACCGACTTTTTCTTCAACTTTTTGCTCAATCGGTAAACCATGACAGTCCCAACCCGGCACATAAGGCGCGTCGAAACCAGACAAGGTTTTGCTTTTTAAGATGATGTCTTTTAGGACTTTATTGACGGCGTGACCCAAGTGAATCTGACCATTGGCATACGGCGGGCCATCATGCAGGATGTATTTCGGTTTATTCGCCCGTGCAGTCCGCACTTGACCATACAAATCATCCGCTTGCCAATCCGCAAGCCATTGCACTTCGCGGGTTGCCAATTTTGCTTGCATTGCAAACGGTGTGTCAGGCAGATTCAAGGTGCTTTTATAATCAGTTTTCTGGTCTTCAGGTTTATCGCTCATCAGTTTTTACAATCCAATTAAATCAATGTATTGAGTTTTCTCTATCGAGAAAATATTAAAAAGCAAAGGAATTCTGGTCGCGCAATTGCGCAATATCACATCAGACTAAATCGGGAAATCTACAATTTTCTCACGGTATGCCATGAGTTGTTTAACATCATCCTGAATCCCATCTTGCAATGCCTCAAGCGACGGATAATCACGTTCGCCGTGCAAAAAATGCAAGAAAGTCACCGTCACACGCAAGCCGTACAGATTAGCAGAAAGCTTGGCTGGGTGATCAGGATGGGGTAAAAAAACCTCTAATCGCCATGTCTTTTTGCTTTGATCTTTAATGGCTGGTCGCGTACCGACATGACCCGCACCAAACACACTACCATTGGCATAAGCTGGAATGCCTTGCTGCCCCACCAGATCAAATAAACTACTGCCGTCCGCGAGTTCCATTTGTACCGCATAAATGCCTTGCAGACACGGTGTCAGTCGATTTAAAGCGACATTTGCGGTTGGAAAATCAATGGTACGACCAATCTGATCACCGTATTGAATCCGCCCTGTGATGCGATATGGACGACCTAACAAACGCGCAGCTTGAACAAAATCACCTTGCGCTAAACATTCACGAATTCGGGTTGAGCTAACCCGCTCATCATCGACCAGAATTGTTGGCAAGATTGCTACAGGAAAACCATAATCTTTTAAGAAGGTGACATCACCAGCACGATCGCAGCCGAAACGGAAATCATCACCGATGACCAGTTCTTTTGCATTCAGACGAATTTTCAATAAATCGGCAAAAGCTTGCGCGGTGAGTGATCGAAAGGCGTTATCGAAGCGCACTAGCAATACATAATCGACATTAAGCGATTTAAGAATTTCGACTTTTTCACGCCACGAAGTAATCCGTGCAGGCGCTTCCTCGCCGCGAAAAAACTCTTGCGGTTGAGGCTCGAAAAGCATAGCCAATGTTTTAAGATTGTGCGATTTTGCGGTTTCTTTTAAGGTTTGAATCATCGCTTGATGACCCAGATGTACGCCATCAAAGTTACCGATCGTGACCGCAAGCGGCGGCAACACGTAGTCTTGAGCTAAACTGTGCAAACGTAGCAGTTTCATGCGAAAAATTTCATTCTAAAAATGGTCAACAAACAATACCCATAGTGTGCCAGAAATGCGCGCTTTCGTCTGCACTCTGGCATAGAAAGCGGAGCAAATCTGCTTCTTAATGGTGCCTAATTTGACTAGGTCTAAAGCCCGTTAGTAGTAAACCGACGGCGTAAGCAACTGCACCCAACAAGCACAAGGACAATAACTCTGCAATTCGTTGCAATTGTGGCGCGTCTTGCTGATAGAACTGCAAACCTGCAAGTAACACCGCAACCATCAACAGATTCCCACACAGATATCGAAATCCGATCACTTTCCAATGCGACTCAATCCGATAAACACCATCTCGTTTTAACGCGTAATACAACATCCCTGCGTTGAGAAATGCCGAACAGGTACTCGCAACAGACAATGCTGCATGCAAAGGCCATTTTAAGAGATAAAAAATACCCACTAAAATGAGGTTAAACACCATATTGGCAACGACTGCAATCAAGCCAATTTTCACAGGTGTTTTGGTATCTTGGCGCGCATAAAAACCTGGGGCAAAAATCTTAATCAACATGAACGCCAGAATGCCGCCCGACAATCCACGCAAAGCCCAACCCGTCATTCCCACATCGTTATAACCAAAACGACCATGCTGAAAGAGCGCCTGAATCATCGGCTCAGCCAAAATAATCATTGCCAAACTTGCTGGAACACCGACCAACACAATCACTTGAGTCGCCCAATCCAGCATCGCTTTGAACTTATCATGGTCTTTTTCGGCATGAATCGCAGACAATGACGGCAGAATCACCGTCGCAATCGCAATCCCTATCAAACCCAACGGCAACTCAGTCATCCGTTCAGCGGTATATAACCAAGACACCGACCCTTCACGCATAAACGATGCAAGGATCGTATCCAACAAGAGGTTAATTTGTACCACCGATACACCAAACAAAGCAGGCAACATCAGCTTCAGAATACGACGTACACCTTCATGTTTAAAATCAACTTTTGGCGGAATGAGTAATTTTTTCTTCCACAGCTCTGGAATCTGAATCGCAAGCTGTATAAACCCTGCAGCCATGACGCCCCAACCCAGCGCCATAATATGCGGATCCATATACGGCGCTAGCCACCATGCTGCTGCAATCATCGTCACATTCAGCAACACTGGCGCAAATGAAGCAGTCGCAAACGAACCATAGCTATTCAGGACGCTACCTGCGAAAGCCGTCATAGAAATCAATAATAAATATGGAAATGTCAGACGTAATAATTCAACCGCTAATTGAAACTTCTCAGGCTGTCCATGAAATCCTGGTGCAAACACATAAATCACTAATGGCGCCGCCACTACAGAAAAAGTGGTTAACACACCCAAAATCAGCATCAAGGAGCCTGACGCGCGACTAATCAGAATCTGAACTTCTTCGTGGGTTCTTGTGGTTTTATACTCTGAAAGGACAGGCACAAAGGCCTGTGAAAACGCCCCTTCTGCAAATAATCGACGCAGAAAATTGGGGATTTTGAATGCCACCAAGAAGGCATCCATGACACCGCCAGCACCGAAGACATTCAAGAGCACCATGTCTCTAACAAGACCTAAGATGCGCGACAACATTGTCATTGCACTAACAATAAAAGTGGAACGCCACAAAGATCGTGCCATCGAACATCCTCTACCGCAAAAATAATCTAAAAAAAGGGTTAAAACTAAACAAAAGTGCACGCATTGTAGAGGATTTCTAGGAAAATCGAATGGGTAAGTCATCAGTCTGTACAAAATTGCTGATTATCATAGTTTTAAAGTCAAAAGCAAATCCCTCCCAACCTCCCTTTGCAAAGGGAGGAGGCTTTCTATTTTGGCCTAGCCAAAGTTGTCCTCTCCTTAAAAAAAAGGAGGGTTAGGGAGGATTTGCTTTCGATCTTATGTTTCAACGCTCTCATCAAAGTTCACTGAGGTTATTGAAGTGATAAATTCGATACTTACACTTTCCACCGCTCATTTCGATAAGTGAAATAGAGCTATTGCGCACTTTGCAGCGTATGCCTTCACACCAACGTCGACTTACCAAACAAACTCCCAATCAAATCCACCGCCACAATCGCCGTTTGGTTGCGTACATCCAACGCAGGATTCAATTCCACCACATCAAGCGATGCCAACAACCCCGTATCCGCAATCATCTCCATACACAATTGCACTTCTCGATAAGTTGGCCCACCGAGCACCGTCGTGCCCACGCCAGG
>JACMMY010000103.1 GCA_014378805.1 Moraxellaceae bacterium | reverse complement strand
CGAACTCAGAAGTGAAACCTCTTTGCGCCGATGGTAGTGTGGCATTCGCCATGTGAGAGTAGGGCATCCTCAGCTCATTATTCGTAACGTAAGTTACTAGCAAAACCCCCCACCTCATGTCAGGTGGGGGGTTTTGCTTTTGTGCACTGAAATTTATTGGAACCTATAGCAAAGTAGAAATAAAAAAGGCAGCGCCCATGTCTGGGTGCTGCCTTTTTTATTTCTTGGATTATTTAACTAGGTGCGAACTCGCATGGTTAAACCTTTGAGGAAGTTTCTCAGGAATTGATCACCACATGCACGGTAGTTGCTATGTCCTTTTGCGCGGAATAGCGCTGAAAGTTCTGGTTTTGAGACATTGAAATCTACTGATTGAAGAATTTCTTGTAAGTCTTCGTCTTTCAAATTGAAAGCCACACGCAGTTTTTTGAGCATGAGGTTGTTTGAATTTGGAAGTTTGACTGGCATATGGGGTTGATTGTCTTTTTTGCCTCGTAAATGAATAACCAAGCCATTCAAGAAGTACAGCATTGAATCATCAGGAATTGCTAGGAATCCTTCTTCATCTTCTGCACGTAAGAAATCGACGACATCCGTTTCAGCAACGGCGTAGTCTACCAATCCAAAAATATCAACCATGCTACTGTCGGAAAGATCGAGCATATAGCGTACGCTGCGCAATACGTCATTATTCATCATAATTGCACACCATTTATATAGGTCATTCGTTTAAAGCCTTTTTGGATTCATCATTTAAAAATTAAGCAAACTTTGCAAGTAGTTCTAGAAAAGCAGTGTTTTGGCTTGGGTGTGCTGCGATGACTTGCGCCAACGTGCGGCCTTTACTATCCAGCGCATTCACATTGCGCCCCAGTTCTTTAAATTTGACCAACAGACGTTCGTAGTCAAAAGGACGCATGTGTTTGTAAGCATCGCATAACACATGAAAATCTGCATCAACGCCTTCAGGCGGCAAATGATTCAAAAAAGCGAATACGCGTTTATCTGGCCATTCTTCATTAAAAGTTGCGGGCTGGTTAAAAGCCATGATTACTCCAATAATTCGATCAATCTTTTCTGTGGTAAGCTGGTTTTGGCCATAAAAAAAAAGGCAAAACAACAATCACCACGAGGTGAGTCATTTTGCCTTAAATCTCTTCATCAATAAAGAAAAAGAACTGCATATCATTATTCAATTAAAAATATGCAGTGTTGTATAGCGCGATTACTTTAAGACGGTTGGTCTTCAGGTAAATTGATGTTCATTTCCAGCATTTCGATATTATCTTCAGAACGTACTGTCATGTGAATATCATGTGTGTTTACGCCGCGTACATAGCGGTTCACGACTTCCATGATTTCAGATTTCATGCGATTAATCGTATCTTGTGACAAGCGACGACCTAAACGATTTTCTGTCGCGATAATCACTTTTAGACGATCAGCCGCAGTTTTCCGACTGCTTGGTGCTGGTTCACCTTTAAATAAGTTTGCCCAAAAACTCATGGCTGCACTCCAAAGAAACGTGCCAACCATCCCTGTTTTTGTGGCTGAATGTGGCGATAAGGACGGTCTTCACCGAGGAAACGTGCGACGAGATCATCGTAAGCTTGACCCGCTTTTGAGTCCATATCACGAATCGTTGGTACACCTTGGTTTGATGCATTCAGTACTGAAGTACATTCTGGAATAACGCCCAGCGTCGGTACTTTCAGAATGTCTTTTGAGATGTCATCAATGGTCATCATTTCATCGCGACTTGCACGATCTGGATCAAAGCGAGTAATCACAAGATGTTCGCGCACTCGTCCAATATTCTGTTCAACTTTCTTGGTTTTGCTATGCAGCATGCCAATGATGCGGTCAGAGTCACGAACGGAAGAGATTTCAGGATTCGTGACAATGAGTGCTTCATCTGCATGATACATCGCGAGGATTGCGCCGCGCTCAATACCCGCTGGCGAGTCACAAACGATATAGTCAAATTCCGCTGAAAGCTCTTCGATGACTCGAGCAACGCCTTCGTCAGTGAGTGCATCTTTGTCGCGCGTTTGGCTGGCTGGCAGGATGTACAGTGTTTCTATTTCACGATCACGAATCAGCGCTTGTGAAAGGCGTGCTTCGTTATGTATCACGTTGACGATGTCATAGACTACACGACGTTCACAGCCCATGATCAAATCAAGATTACGTAAGCCCACATCAAAGTCTACAACAACAGTTTTATAGCCGCGTAAGGCTAAACCCGTGGCAAATGATGCGCTTGTCGTCGTTTTGCCGACTCCGCCTTTACCTGAGGTTACGACAACGATTTTCGCCACATTAAACTCCTTTCCCTGATAGTAATCTTACGATGACAGCACCAGTGTTTTTGTTAAAAAAAGCATTAAAACTATAAATGTCTATTCGGTCGTGAATGAAACTTTATTAAATAAAGCTACGACCAAGGATATCAGTATACTAAAATTCGTGTTATGGCTACAATGTTACTAAACATATAACAATATTTGCTTTTTTACTTGAAATCTAATGGCATAAAAGTACGATTATGATGGATTAATCAGATTAAACTCGAGCGTCCCATCATTGGATAGGCTGATGTAGACGGCTTGTCCGATCATTTCCGTGGGTATATCTTCCGCAACACAGAATGTTCCTGAGACTGACACGAGTTCCGCCTCTAGTTTTTGGCAGAAAATATGCACATTTAATGCGCCAGAAGCACCTGCCATGAGTCTTCCTCGGGCAGTGCCGTATACATGAATAGAACCTGAGGATATGAGTTCTGCGCCGCTATTCATATCCGCGATAAGGATAATATCCCCGTGATCGACGACGAGTCTTTGGCCTGTACGTAAAACTTCTCTATGCAGCGTATTGCCGTTGCCGTTATCCGGAAGAGTATCTTGGTTTTTCTTGATACCAAACGTATTGTTTTTCGGCGTCGCAGCAGGTTCAGTAGGAGTGACCCTCTGCATAGCAGGATCAGCCGCCAAAACAGGAAATTGCATGGCACGCGATTGTTCTGCTAGCGTTCCTTCCATGACTGCTAATGGTTGCAGTCCTTGTTTACGCAATAAGTCGAGAATATGATTTAATGGAAGCGTGATAGTTGCATCCACGATAACTGGCATACCGTAAAGTTTATTCGCTAATTTAGCTATTTCGCTTTCAATACTTACAAGATTGTCAGTTTCTAAAGTGATGCGGGTGAAGCTAACCATTTTGCCATTCAGGCGAATATCGCTCATGCTTAGAGGTGTCCTTTTGGCCCACGATCAAGTAATCGTGTCCGTGTATTAACAAAAGAGGCTTTGATGACGTTTTTTCATTTTACAGCGCCGTTACGCATCGTAGTGCAAAATATCAGTAAGTGCTAGAGATAACAGCGGAGATTTCTGTCTAAAATGAGGTGAATTGATCTGAACTAAATCGACATCATATGGCTTAAAGTTTTTTCGTATCTATGCTCTTATTCGACCTGTGTCTGATTGGAGAAAATTTGTTCTTGTACTTTCCATTGTTGAATCGACACCTGATCGCGAATGACTTTTAACGCCTCTAACACAATCGAGTCTACGAGCTTTTCTAACTCAAGGGTATGTAACTGTAGATTCCCTACTTGCTTAGCAACTTCCGCATAAAGCGGATTTGGGGTTAAGGTGAGGGGATACATGAGTTCTAACGCAAGATTCTCACCAAGCCTTGCACCAATGGCCTCTAGACGGTTGGATAATAAGTTACCGACGACAGGCATGAGATGCAGAATTTGCTGTAATTCAGGCGTGTTTTGCAGCGACCTTTCAACTGCCGCAGAAACATATTGGCTAATGATGGCCTGATTTTGATTGATTGCAGTAGGTAGATTTTTTTCTAATAATTCAAACAGTGTTTTAATAAACATCGGTTTATGTTTATCAATAATTTTTTCAATAAGATCATAGTGTGTTTTATTTTGTTTGAGCTCAGTCGTTATGCCGTCAATAACATGTATGACGATTCGATCTGAAAGTTCTTCTAAAACAAGTTCATAATAAAATTTTGCCTTGCGAACCCAACTGCGCGGCAGAACGGGATAACCCAATAAATACAAGCGATAAGCAATAACTCCTGCGCGTAATAAGCGAAGAGGGCGCAGAATGGGTAGACAACCTAAGACTTCATACCAATGAACAAATGGAAAGAAAAACCAACGATAGTAATGTTTTTGGACAATGGCAATAATCCAACGGATGGATAGTTCAACCACTAAGAAGAGTGTAAAAAAAGCATTAGCATCACTGATAACTGATTTAAATAAATTTTGACCTGATGAAGAGATCCTCAAAAAATCCATTAGCGGGATTAGCCAGCTAAATTTTGCATTGAGGGCATATTCAACAGCGAGAAAGATCAGATTAACCAAAATGAAAATGACCATCATCACATCGTAAGCCAAACTTATTTTGCTAGGCTTATGATGGGATGTCTGAGGTTGACTATTCTCATGATCCATCGATGATGAGGTAGTCTGAGTGCCATTCATAGTTGTGTCATCCTTAATCATTACGAGTGCATCAATTATTTAGCACCAATCTGAATATTTGCAGGTGACAATGAGTCATCATGATGATTAAAGCGCTGCAACATTTGATCGATTGTACGCTGTTTATTTGTCCACAAAGTCGCGACCCAATCTTGAAACTGTACTCGGAACTCAGGATTTTCTTCATAATCACCAGCCAATACCCAATCTGGGATTGGAATTTCACGTAAATCGACACCGACACGTCGCACGCGTCCCATCCAAAAATCGGTGTATCCTGGAATGCCATCTGGGTAAACGATAGTCATATCGATAAGCCCATCCACACGCTGCCCCAAAATTTGAATTGCGAGTCCTAATCCACCAGCTTTGGGTTTAAGTAAATTTGGGTACGGAGATTGTTGGATTGTATGTTTTTTAGGCGTAAAGCGTGTACCTTCTAAATAGTTTAATAATGTAAAAGGCTGGTTCAATAAGCCTTCACATGACCGTTTAGCTTCCAGCATATCTTGGAGTTTAAGTGCTGGGTTTTTTGCCACAGCTTCTTTGCTGTGCCGTTTCATCATCGGGAAACCCAAAATCTTAAATGCTAAGCCCATGATTGGAATAAAAATAAGTTCCCATTTGGTAAAAAAGCGCGTTAAGGGCATACGAGGTAAACCAATATGCTGCATGACGGTGGTATCCACCCAACTTTGATGGTTACAGATCAATAAGTATTGTTTGTCTAAACTCAAATCCGTTGGCATTGTGAGCTGCCATTCGATTTCAGGCAAAGCCTGCTCGATTAACCAACTATTCACTCCGATCCATTTGTTGGCCAGATTGATTGCCATCGCATCTAATTTATGTCGTAAAATTTTATTTGGAGCAATGGCGCGTAGCAATCCAACAGCCATGAGTGGTGGGCCAATCGTCAATGTACTTGCCGTGATTGCGCCGCCAATCATGATGCCACGAGCGCGTTCAATGAGTGTGGTTGGGGAAGATAAGTTTGCAATGCGTGCCATTGATTCGGCTCCGGTTAAAATATACTGCTTAAGTAATGCGATCTTAATTGGCATCATCATATTGATTTAGCTAGATGAGGGCAATGCCTGTTGATGCACGGTTGTATATTAACGGGTCTTGTAATGCATCAATCACT
>JACMMY010000102.1 GCA_014378805.1 Moraxellaceae bacterium | reverse complement strand
GGTGTTGGGGGAGAAGATGGGGAAGGCTATGGGGGTGTTGGAGGGCATGTGATGGCTGACTTTTTGCGAATTGGCGGGCATCGCTGGAAATATATTGTGCCTCCTGTGTATGTTGAGTTTGAACTTACATGTTCCTGAGGGTAACAAGCAGAACAATTGGGTTAAATGCTACGATTCTAGACCTTGACGTCGTCTGGTAAGAAAGTTCAACTGGATAGGCAACTTCAACATAATAAAACTAGAATTCCACCTCACATATAAATAGAAAATTATGTTTAAAGTTGAATCAATTCATATAGACGGGTTTTGGGGGGAATACCAAGCCTCATCCGATTTCCGAGCGGATGTAAATATTATCATCGGAAAAAATGGAACCGGCAAGACGACATTTATGAATATCATGCACGCGGTTTTATCAGTCGATGTCGAAGGACTATTTGAAAATTATTTCAAATCAGTCAGCATCACACTATCAGATGGCAAACGGCAACGAAAAATAAACGCAAACAGAATGGAATTTGAAAGTACCCCGTTCCCGATAATCGAATACAAGATTTCAAACAAAAAATTTGCAATACCTCTCTTCGGAATTGACGAATCAAGGTCCTTCGCTCCAAGCATGAGGCGAAGAGCAGCCGAAGACGCGGCACAGATAAAAGCCGAACTAAGTAAGATGGTCTCCCTCGCCTCGCTGTCAGTATATCGACTTGGCGGTGACATTGATCCAGAAATACGCGACCGCAATCAACGGCGACATTTATCACCCGTTGATCAACGGCTTGGTAACCTGACCCAAAGGCTCACACAATATCAACTCGAACTTTCAAACGAGGCGCGCACGATATCATCCGACCTCCAGCGAGACGTATTAACATCCTTGCTCTACACCAAGACGGACCCGCAAGCAGCAGGATATCCGCTAAAATTTGGAGCAAATTTAGAAAAACAGAAGCTGCTTTCTGCATATAGCCAATTGGGTGTAAGTGGCGTCGCAATTACCAGAAAAATTCAAGAACATATTATTGCTATTGCAAAAGCTGCCGAAAATTTACGCAAGTACACAGCAAGCAAAGATGGAAAAATCCGTGCAAGCGATATCGATTTTGGGGCCTTAGATGCGTTTGAACGTACACAGAGGGTAGTTCAACTTTCGTTAGATTCAGAAACAAAGATAAACAAATTATTTAGCCAGATAACTTTATTCATAAATACCTTGCAACAATTTATTCCAGACAAAGAATTTAAATTTGAATCTGGCGCGCTAATAGTTCATGGCAAAGAGACTATCGCACTAGCAAAGCTTTCTTCTGGAGAAAAGCAGCTTCTAATTTTGTTCATTGAGGCACTACTACAAAGGCGTAAACCATTCATATTTCTTGCCGATGAACCAGAGCTATCGCTCCACATTTCTTGGCAAAGGAATATTGTCTCAGCGATAAAATCCATCAATCCAGAAGCTCAAATTATTGTCGCAACACACTCACCCGAGATCGCAGGGAAATTTCGCAATGAAATCTTGGACATGGAGAACATCCGTCATGTCTGATTTTGAATACTCAATAGAGGCATTAAACGCAAGGAATAGATTTCTGCAGGTTGAAGCAATTATTTATGTTGAGGGGGACGATGATGTTCCATTCTGGTATGAAATTTTTTCGAAAATTCCACATTTTAATTTCACAATCGAACCACGGGGAGGCGCAATCGAATTAGATAAATATATTGCACTGATTGAAGATGGCTACCTTAACGCAATTGCCGCACGAGATTCAGACTATTTATTTTTTACAGGCAAAGCAAGCAAATGTGCCAAAGTGGTATACACGCTTGGGTATTCTATTGAAAATACGCTTTACACGGTCGATTCTGTCCATGCACTCACAAAATCTTGGTGCAAAACTCCAACATTGAATACGAATATTTGTGACGATTGGTTTCGTGAATTCTCATTAAGTTTTGAGAGCCTTTTAGTGCAAGATGTCGCAAACTCACAAGCTGGTACTGGATTACAAGTTCTTTATGATAATTGCAGCCAATTTATGAGCGGAAAATTCTCTAGCACTCCCTGTAAAAATAAAGTGGCCGCAAAATTTAATGAAATTCAACGTAAATTGCCCCTAGAAATTCTAAAAGAAGTAGAAGCAAAGTTTGATAAGAATGCGGATCGAATTGCCTTATCGATTCGAGGGCATTTTCTCGCCTCTGCAATTTCACGGTTTATAACAAGACAGGCACAAGCACTTAACAAAAAAATTTCTTTATCAAGTGACGGACTATATACCTCGGCAATAACCTATCTTGGCGGCAACTTTCGCGATAATCATCCTCATTATCAACACTACACCACATCCGTATTGGCAGCCCGGAATGCACTAAAGTCTTAAAAAGATTTAACTCATTGGTAACGGGATAACAGCCACCAATCGTGCAATAAAAGGAGGGACAACCCATTACCCAGATTTATCTGATTTGTGGAGCAATAGAATTTAAGGGGTTACGAAGAATTTCGTAACTCTTTTTTCTACCAGGCTCCAGCGGTCGGTCTTGAATTGAACTACGTATGTGCAGGGTATGAACGGCATCATCGTATCGCCATGACTCATAACCCTAACCGGCCGAAGCCGCCACATCGCTCCGCGTCATATTCAGCATCGTAGGGCGGATGAGCGCAGCGTTATCCGCCCTACTTGCTGATCGACGAAGGCCACGACTTCAAACCGGAATGGCTCAAGCTCGTGGTGCAGATGATTCATCCCCGGTACCACAGGTTGCAAATCAAGTGGATATTCATAGCAATGCCTGCACAATTTCCCAAAATTTATATATTGGTGTTAAAACAGAAATGATCGCAAGAGGAATACCAATTAGTGGATTCTCCTTAACCCACTTCACTAGTCGAGCCCACCTAGAGGGTATTTTTTCCAGCATCTCCGCATTAAAAATTTCGATCTCGGCTTGCGCTTTTCGGAGAGTGGACAAGGCTTGCGTATCAAACGCACCGTATTCTTGAAGGCCTTTATTCGATAACGATTTTGCTATCTCACCGACATTTTGCTCCAATATATTTTCTATATTTTTACGTTCTACAATAAGCATATTCAAAAAATCGTTTTGAGCGCAGGTGAGAAAATCCTTCGAAAAATTTTTCTTGTCCACGAGTATCGCCCGTTTGAAATCTTCAGTGGCGCCACTCGCTAACGTTTCAAAATAATCTGAGCACGCCCGAATAGCAGCATTAACATGCATACTCGAAGTAAAAATTCCCCGCTCATTCATTGCGCCACGAATCGCTCTTAATTGATCATGCAAAATCTTTACTTGAGCGTCAGATCGAGCCTTGACAAGGGCTAATAGCTGCGCATTCATCGACTATCCTTTACTCATAAGTTTCTTTGGAAGTAGGTTAGATTTCATCCAAACTGAGTATATAGTAGGCTTGTCCTGCCGCTGAGCACGACGCGGATTGCCTGGCGTGCCTGGGTTGGTCGTGACTTACCTAGTGAGCCATTGCGGGAAATGCTGATTGAAGCGGTGGAAAAACGATTTGGCGATGTCGATGACGGTCCTTTCAACCTGGAGTTCCTGACTGACAATGGTGGCACTTACCGATCTCATGAAACGCATGCGATCGCCCAGCAGCTGGGTATCAAATCCGTCCACACGCCGGTCTGCGGTCGACAGTTCAACGACATGGCT
>JACMMY010000101.1 GCA_014378805.1 Moraxellaceae bacterium | reverse complement strand
TATAATGCTGCTGATGCAGCACCCCTTAAAATCGGCTATAGCGACTGGCCAGGTTGGGTGGCTTGGCAAGTGGCCATTGACAAAGGTTGGATCAAACAAGCTGGTGTGGATGCCTCCTTTCAATGGTTTGATTATTCTGCGTCTCTTGATGCGTTTGCCGCAGGAAAGTTGGATGCGGTGATGGCGACGAATGGCGATACTTTAGTCACTGGATCAGGCGGTGGTAAAGGCATCATGGTGTTGACGACAGATTATTCGAATGGCAACGACATCATCATTGGTAAACCGGGAATCAAATCGCTCAAAGATCTTGCTGGAAAGTCTGTTGCTGTTGAGAGTGGTTTGGTCGAGCACTTACTGCTGTTGAATGGTCTGCAAAAAATGGGCATTCCAGAGTCTTCGGTAAAACTGGTCAATGCAAAAACCAATGAAATGCCACAAGTGTTGGCATCGGGCAGTGTCGCTGCCGTCGGTGCATGGCAACCTGTTGCAGGGCAAGCCATGAAAGGCGCACCAGGTTCACGTCCACTGTATACCTCGGCAAATGAGCCTGGTTTGATCTACGATGTGATCGCGGTGACACCACAAAGCCTGAATACCCATCGTGCTGATTGGATTAAGTTGGCTAAAGTCTGGGACAAAGTCGTGACGTATGTCAATGACCCTAAAACTCAGCCTGACGCACTTAAAATTATGGCGGCACGGTCTGGTGGTGGCATTACACCAGATGCCTATAAAAAACTGTTGAATGGCACACATTTGCTTTCATTGGCTGATAACGAAAAGGTTATGGTCAAGGCGACTGGGTTTAAATCACTCTATGGTTCATCGTATTTTGTCGATAAATTTAATGTGAATCAAAAGATTTATAAGACTCCACAGAATGTCGATGGCTTGATTGATCCAAAAGTGGTGAGTGGTAAATAGATCAAAATCGAATAGCACGTTTTAATCGTTGGATGAGAGAGCCAGCACATGATCTATTGATCTAGAGGTATGTCTGTCTCAGTCATCACATTTTATTGAGGAAAACGTATTATGGCGCGTGCCTTTAATCCGCATTACAAGCTGCCTAACCGATTACGCTGGTTGCTAGGCAGTGTCTCGTTTTTACTGCCTATTTTGCTATGGTGCGCGGTCAGTTATCTGCCTTTTGTCTGGCATCCATTGGTCAAAATTACTGATTCGGGTGGAGTCAGTTATTTTGAAACTGAAATGCGGACAGATCGCGCGACGTTTAATGAAGAAGTTGCCAATATGCGAGAGCAACATTTGCAATTACCACAAGGGATTGCGGTAAATCCAGTCTATCTACCTGCACCGCATGAGGTTGTTAAAGCATTTTATACTGCATTTACCACGCCACCCGCGCAACAGGGCGATCCTTGGTTGCATCAAAGTCTCTGGCATAGCGTGAAGCTGGTGTTTTATGCATTTTTTATCTCATCTCTCATTGGTGTACCCCTGGCGATTCTGTGTGGTACATCTCCAGTAATTTCAAGGTTGACTGAGCCTTTTGTCGAGTTCTTTCGCTATTTGCCTGCACCTGCGTTTGGCGCGCTGATGGTGGCGATTTTGGGAATTTATGATGGGCCGAAGATTGCCATTATTGTGATTGGGACTTTGTTTCAGCAAATTCTGATTATTGCCAATACCACACGCAAATTGGATGTGGGATTGATGGAAGCGGCACTGACACTGGGTGCAACTAGACGGCGATTATTGATGAATGTCGTTGTGCCTGGAATTTTGCCTGATTTGTATCGTGATCAACGTATCCTACTGGGTTGGGCATGGACCTATTTAATCGTGGCAGAATTGATTGGGACGAGTTCAGGGATCACATGGTTCATTACTCAGCAGGCGCGTTATCAGCATTTCGATAATGTCTATGCCGCTATTATGATGATTGGTTTTATTGGTTTGGGGATTGATCTTCTGCTTGCTGCAATGGGTCGTCGCTTATTTCCATGGGATAAAGGTCGTGCAAGATGATAAATGAACATACGCCGAGTCTGAATGACACCACTGCGCTACCTGCAACGGAACTCCCGAGTTTTTTTCCCGATTACCACTCGCAATCACCTGAAGTTCGTGCGCGTTTTGAGAAGCTCTACCAACGCCAAGTCATTTTAGAAATCCGTGATTTGGTTAAACACTTCAATACCACGCAGGGAAAAGTGCTGGCATTGAATAAGATTAACTTCGATATTTATCGTCGTGAGTTTGTCTGTGTGATTGGTCCATCGGGTTGTGGTAAATCAACCCTCAGTCGAATTCTAGCGGGATTAGAGACTTATGATGGTGGTACGGTGCTGCTGGATGGTCTTCCCGTTGCTGGACCGAGCCGTGATCGCGGCATGGTGTTTCAGGGCTACACGTTATTTCCATGGCGTACCGTCAAACAAAATGTGATGTTTGGTTTAGAAATGGGCGGCAAAGGCGGACATGTCGCAGAGCAAGCTGCGCTGCAATGGCTTGATCTGATTGGGTTGTCTAGCTTTGCTGATGCTTTTCCGCATCAGCTTTCTGGTGGCATGAAACAGCTAGTCGCGATTGCGCGGGCGTTGGTCAACGAACCCCGTATTTTGTTGATGGATGAGCCGTTTGGCGCGCTGGATGCGCAAACACGCTGCAAAATGCAGAAACATCTCTTGGAAATCTGGCGCAATATTGATATTACCATTTTGTTTGTGACGCATGATTTAGATGAGGCGATTTTGCTGGCTGATCGGATCTTGGTACTCAAGGCTCATCCTGGTGAAGTGCAAGAGGTGATTGAAGTGCCTGTTCCACGACCCCGTTCAGAGCGACAAATGACCAGTCCTGAGTTTCTTGCAACGCGGATGCGTTTGGATGAGTTGATTCATGGCAATACTGCACAGGATGACGAAGATCATGAATCCTTGCCTGCGTCATTTGTACGCATGACCAATGTAGATGATAATATTGAGTAATAACGATTTTATCGCTAAAAAAATGAATGATAGCAATGTTGAAAATCACGATTCTATGAAGCCGATTGATAAACAAACTCACCTAACAGCGAGTTCATCAAGTAGCCAATCCGTCAGTCGGATTAGTTTATCCCTTCCTCAAGAACTACTGATTGAGCTGGATAAAATGGTCGAGAGTCGCGGCTTTGATAGCCGCTCGCAGGCGGTCGCTGATATGTTACATCAGCATATTACTGAGCATAAACGTAACTTGGGCGATGAGATTATGGTGGGGACGATTACCCTGTTATATGATCGTACCACCCCTCATTTGCAGCGACTTTTAGCCGATTTACAGTATCATCATCTCGCCGAAGTGATTAGCTCACTCCATGTGCAATTGGCAGAAAATCGGGTCATGGAGGTTGTGTTGGTTCAAGGACCTGCTAAACAATTGGAAAAGATCGGTAACGAACTCATGACACTTCGTGGTGTGATTACGGGAAGGTTGCAATTATTAACGGCTGTCATGCCGCCTGTATATGCTTAATCGGGGATTTATATTTTTATAAGTTGATCGTGCTTGGGTCTGTTGAGGTTTTTTGTTTTTGATTCATCAAAGTTTTTCTAGGGCGCACCTAAGTGTACGCCCTAGAGGTTCAAAAAAATCAGGATAACTCTGCAATATAATTGCGCCATCCGCCGACATCGCTAATGTCCGTTGCACCGTCAAGCGCGAAAGGTTCACAGATAAAACCAGAGATGACCGAGCCATCGGCTAAGACGACTTTCCCAATGCCCAGTGGTGATGGAATGTGATGGATAAAGTCGCCAAAACCTGCGGGTGGAAGCGCCCAGACTTCTACTGGAATCGATACACCGCCGCTATTGACGCGAACCATTCCGGGTCGAAATGGCGGACCCCCTGCCAGCGCATAAAAACGATAAATAGGTGCTGATTCTGTTGCTCTGACCAAGATTCCACCGCGATCAGTCAGTTGTGGATTCAACACCATCCCCGATAGATGAGCACCACAGACGACAATTTGAATATAGTCGTTAGGGTTGATTGAGTTGTTCATTTATTTCCCCAAAAAATGTCTTTATAAATGTCAGTTACAGTCGTTCTATCAGATCCATCATGTCAAACCGCCCAGCGGTGGGCTAAATCCAAGAGATTCCAGTCTTGTCCTGATGGTGCAAAAAAAGTAACCCCAAAAGGCAAACCGTCAGGTCGATTTCCAGCAGGCAAGGCAAGTGCTGCGTAGTCTAGTAAATTCATGAAGTTGGTGTAATAGCCAAGATTGCTATTCAACACCAATGGATTACCTTGCATCTGAGCGAGGGTGTAAATCGTGCCAGCCGTCGGTGTCAGAATCGCATCAACAGTGGCCAAAATCTCATCGCATTGACGTTTATAGGCAGCGAGCTGATAGAACGCATGAAAAGTGTGTTCAGCCGTTATCAGACTTGCAGGTTCAACGATCTGACGGATGACCGGCAAAATTTCATCGGGTTTTGTGGATAAAAGTTCGGCAATTCCATGGTAGCGTTCAGCAATCCAAGGCCCTGCATAGAGAAGTTGCGCTGCGGCAATAAAAGAAGAAAAATCAATTTCAACGAGATGAAAGTCTTGTGCAATGAGTTTTGCTTTTGCCTGCTCGAAGAGTGCGGCATAGGCATCGTCGCCAAAAAATAACAGTTGATCAGCGCGCGGTACGCCAATCGTTTTGATCGCTGCTTTGGCTGGGCGAGTAAGGCGCTTGCTATAGACATCGCTATGATCGAAGCCTCCAGCAATCTCCAACACGGCTTCTGCATTGTGAGACGTTAAAGCAAATATGGATACACAATCGAGGGTACGACAAGCAGGGACAACACCTGACGTGGAAACCAATCCACAACTGGGTTTGATGCCGACTAAGGCATTAAATGCCGCAGGGACTCGCCCAGAACCCGCAGTATCTGTCCCCAATGAAAAACTCGCTAAACCGAGGGCCACCGCGAGTGCTGAACCTGAGCTGGATCCGCCAGAAATATAGTCTGCATCAATACTATTTTTGGCGACGCCATAAGGTGATCGTGTGCCATTTAAGCCAGTGGCGAATTGATCGAGGTTGGTTTTTCCGAGGGGAATTGCGCCTGCATTAATCAGTTTTTGTACCACAAAGGCATGTTGCGTGGGCGTGTAGGAAAAAGCAGGACAGGCCGCTGTGGTTGGCAGTCCAGCAACGTCAATATTGTCTTTGATCGCAAATGGAATGCCATACAGAGGCAAGTCGGCAGGATCTTTTTCATCGAGTGCTTTTGCCATGTTCAGCAAAGTGTCATGGTCAAAACGACTAATCCAGACATGATGACTATCAGGATCTCCGTTTTGACAATCTTCTTTTGCCAGTAATGGCAAAAGCTGACGGATCAGCTGAGAAGGTTTCAGACCATTGGCATAGGCATGCTGTAAAGTGGAAATGTCCAAATCGGGAACTAAATCTAGGGCGGAGTTTTGTGAAGTGGTCGTCATCATGCATGCTCCAGCAAAACCAATAGATTTTGTCCGCCACCCACTTGAATTCCTGGATGCACCAAGACCTGACCAATCACACCATCTCGGGGTGCAATGATCGGAAATTCCATTTTCATTGATTCAATGATCATCAAGCTGTCACCAGCTCGGACGATATCGCCTGATTTGACTTGTACTTGCCAAATATTACCCGGGACGTGTGCAATAATCGCATCAGCACCTGTGGGTAGTTGGATGTCGTCACTGTCAGGTGTGGGGGCATCGGCTTCGCTGATATATTCGTTTTGACCGCTTTCTTTCCAACGCTCACGTTCAGCCTCAAACGCATTTTGCTGCGCATTTTTAAAAGCGGTGATGTCGGATGCGTTGTCATTTAAGAAAGTGTTGTAGTCGCGTAGACTTAGTTCACCGTCTTCAATCTTAATGCGTAGACGACCCGCCGCAAATTCACGGCGCATTTCCACCAGTTCATCTTCGCTGACTTCATAAAAACGGATTTGATCAAAGAAACGCAGTAACCACGGTTTTCCTGAGATAAATTCAGGTGTTTCGCGATAACGATTCCACATTTGAATCGTACGTCCGACGAATTGATAACCACCAGGGCCTTCCATACCATATACGCACATATACGCACCGCCAATGCCGACGGCGTTTTCTGGTGTCCAAGTGCGGGCAGGATTATATTTGGTGGTGACTAGTCGGTGGCGCGGATCAAGCGGAGTGGCGACCGGTGCGCCCAAATAAACGTCACCCAAACCCATCACGAGATAACGGGCATCAAAGACAATTTTTTTAACATCATCGATGGCATCGAGCCCATTAATCCGACGAATAAATTCAATATTGCTCGGACACCAAGGTGCGTCAGGGCGGACGGATTGCATATATTTTTCAATCGCCAGTCTTGTTTGTGAGTCATCCCACGCCAAAGGCAACCAAACGGTCCGCGAAGGCACAACCATGTCGTCAATAGCAGGCAACTCAGCTTCAGCATGTTTCAATAAGGCGAGCAATTCAGCTTGTGGCAACGTGGCAGCATCATAATGTACCTGTAATGAACGAATGCCCGGCGTAAGATCAATGATACCGTGCACGTTCTGCGCGTCTTTTTGGACATACAGCCATTGCATGAGGGCATGGATTCGAAAGCGTAAATTCAAATCCAGTACTAAAGGGCCATACTCGACCAATAGGTAATTATCACCTGCAGGACGGTAAACAACATTTGGTGAACCATTAAGACTTGTATAGGTGCTTAAAATGGCTGATTTTAACGTGTCAGGTTCAGCCGTCAGCGGCGTCTGTAATGACTCATCGAGACGACTTAATGCCTGAGTTTGCTTGAGTTCCAGCACATCAGTTTGCGCTTGACTGATCGGAATAAAGCGGACGGTATTCCCTGGACGGAGTTGTCCAAGTTTCCATAGTTCCGTTTTGACCACGACGGCAGGACAGACAAAGCCGCCTAAACTTGGCCCATCTGGCCCAAGGATCACAGGCATATCACCCGTAAAATCAATCGCCCCAATTGCATAGGCATTGTCGTGAATATTGGATGGATGTAATCCTGCTTCACCGCCATCACGTCTTGCCCATTCAGGTTTTGGTCCGATTAGACGAACACCTGTACGGCTAGAGTTGTAATGAATTTCCCAATCAGTTGAGAAAAACATGTCGATATCAGCAGGAGTAAAGAAGTCAGGTGCACCATGCGGGCCATACAGCACGCCAATTTCCCAATGATCGTTATAACTGGGTTTAAGCAGCTCAGGCAAAACGTGAACCTGTGCTTTTTCGGAGATGTGATTCTGAGTCGGCAACGCTGTGATTGGCAACATATCGCCGAGTCGTAAGTTGCGTCCTGCATGACCGCCAAACTGTCCAAGCGTAAACGTAGATTTACTGCCGAGATAATCGGGCACATTGATGCCCCCACTGACTGCGACATAGCTGCGACAACCTGATGTCATGCGACCGAGTTTAAGGGTGCTGCCCGTAGGGACGGCAAAGGCTGTCCACATCGGCATAGCCACATTGTCCAAAAATACGGGCAAAGGCGCACCCGTAATACAGACACGACTATCATTATAAAACTTGAGGGTAGGGCCACTCATTGTGCATTCTAGCCCGGCTGTTCCCTCGGGATTACCTAAGAGTAAATTCGCTGCACGGAGTGCCAAGGCATCCATTGGACCAGACGGCGGCACACCCACATCCCAATAACCCAGTCGCGCAGGATAATCTTGTACCGAAGTTTGTACACCTGCTTCCAAGACTTCGATTCGGAGAGCTTTGTAAGCAAAATCATTTAGATAGCGTGTGGTTTGTAGACCCTTTTGGAAAACACTGCCTGCGATAATTTCACTGACATAATCCAGATTAGTCTCAATGCCTGACAAGTGAGTTTCAGCCAAAGCATGTTGCAACTTCGCAATCGCAGTTGCACGATCTTTGGCATGGACAATAATCTTAGCGACCATCGGATCATAAAACGGCGGTACTTGCGAACCGCGCATCACGGCTGCTTCGACTCGTGCTGATTCTGGAAAGATGACTTCAGTAAGCAAGCCTGATGAAGGCTGGAAATTGCGCGCTGGATCTTCGGCATAAATACGGACTTGGATCGATGCCCCGTGTGGCTCCGGTGCAACATCTGGCAGCGTCAGATCGTTGCTGGCGAGGAGCACCATCCATGCAACTAAGTCGACCCCAGTGACTTCCTCGGTGACGCCATGCTCAACCTGCAAACGCGTATTGACTTCCAAAAAATAAAAGTCTTGCGTTTCTGCATCCATTACAAATTCAACCGTACCCGCAGAGCGATAGCCGATCGATTGCATCAGGCGTACCGCAGTCTGTTGCAGATTTTGGCGCTGTTCATCCGATAAATGTGGAGCAGGGGTTTCTTCGATGACTTTTTGGTTACGACGTTGCACGGAGCAATCACGTTCACCTAAAGCGAGAACCTTGCCTTGACCATCACCAAAAATCTGTACTTCGATATGTCTTGCTGATTGGACGTATTTTTCTAAATACATCCCCGCATCTTTGAAGTTAGCCGTGGCGAGTCGATGAACTGATGCATACGCTTCATCGAGTTCGCTATCTGCCCAAATCAGGCGCATACCAATACCACCGCCTCCTGCGGTACTTTTGAGCATCACGGGGTAGCCGATTCGTGTTGCTTCCAGACGTGCTTCAGCGAGATCCGCTAAGAGTTGGCTGCCCGGCAAAAGTGGTACATGGCTCGCTAATGCCAATTCACGCGCAGTATGTTTTAGGCCAAAGGCGCGCATTTGATCGCCAGTCGGGCCAATAAATGCGATGCCTGCAGCGTCACAGGCATCGGCAAAAACTGCATTTTCTGACAAAAAACCATAACCTGGATGAATCGCCTGCGCGCCAGTTTGTTTGGCGACTTCAAGGATTTTTCCCGCTTGTAAATAACTCTCACTGGCAGGCGCAGGGCCGATACAGATGGCTTCATCAGCGAGGCTGACATGAAGCGCATCTTGATCCGCTTCTGAATACACGGCGACAGATTGAATGCCGAGCTGTTTCAACGTGCGGATAATTCTGCATGCAATCGCGCCCCGATTAGCGATGAGGACTTTATTAAATTTGCTTGTTTGCGACATCGGTGTGGTGGGGATTTTTTTATCCATGATTGGCATCCCATGTGATCAATTGAATCGGTGTCGGGTTATAGCCATTACAGGGATTATTCAACTGTGGGCAATTGGAAATTAAGACGATCAAATCCATCTCAGCGACGATCTCGACGTATTTTCCTGCGCCAGAAATCCCATCGGCAAAAAACAACTCGCCATCAGCCAGCACAGGGACATTCATAAAAAAGTTAATATTAGCGCCGATGTCACCGACCTCTAAGCCAATCTCTTCCGCCAATGGAAAGGTCATCAGTGCCGTCATAAAGTTATCTCGACAGGAGTGCATGGCGTGTTTTCCAAGTGAGTAGCGCACAGTATTACTTTCACTGGCACATGCACCGCCTAGCGTGTCATGCCGCCCACACGTGTCAGCGCTGATCGTTGCCAAGACATCGCCATTGCTCGAATACAATTTGGAACCTAAGCCCAAATAAAGCTGTCCAGACTTACGAATGGTATGTGCTGAGCTATAACGCTCTTGTAAATTATTGGCATTGAAAAAAATCGTATCAACCGCTTGATTACCTTCTAAGTCGACGATTCTAAAAGTTTGACCTTGAGCAACACGACCCATCCAAGGCTCACCTGCCGCGCAAATTTCACTGCGCAACGCAGTTGCCTCCGTCAGAGGGCTTTCTTGCAGCGGCGCGGACAGTTTGAATGATGCAGGGGCAGTGATTGATTGAATATTCATGGTTTATACTCCTGCACTTGATTGAGTAACGACTTGAGAAGACTGATTTGTTGCAATGTTTTGTATGAAGTAGCGTTCAGTATTTTCAAAGCCGCGTGTATTTTGTGCGCAAGACATTCGACAGACATCGTCCAACGCAACGGGCGCTGCGGCAAAAGCAGTGATGAGGACATCGGCAGGTTGATAGGTCGTGGTGCGGTCAAGCGGATGAATTGCGGCGGAGAGGATGACCAGCGTATCCATTTCAAAACGCAGTTCGACCATGTCGCCTGCTTTGCAATGTTCAGGTTGCCAGCTGATGTTGCCTGTATCATCCGCTAATACTTTGCTAAAAAAATTGATATTGGTGACGAGATCACGTTTACCGAGCCCCCATTTGCCCATTTCAATCAGCAGACCATCGCGACCATTGCGATACATATCATTGCGTGCTGCACCAAAATCGCGCGTTCCGAATTGTGCAGTGATCTGTTCTGCATCACTCACGCCACAAAACGCATCACTCCACTGTGTACTGTCGGTCACGATTGAACACAAGATACGACCCATATCAGAATAGCAGACATGCCCACGCGTCAAGAAGGCCGTGTGTTGGGCTTTTAAGGTGTCGGGTGCGTTGTAACGCTCTCGTTTTTCTTCGGCGTTAAAAAATAAAGCCGAAAGATTTGCGCCAGCAGCTTGTGCGGTAAAGCGAAGCACTGTGCCGCGCCGAATGCGTGCAGACCAATGGCAACCCCCTGGGAGCAGATCATGCCACAGCGGGCTTTGTGTTGCTGGGATGATTGATATTGCAGGATTTTGAGTAGTGATCGTCAATGACATGGCAAGACTCCAGTACATAAGCTTAAGAGAGGACATGCAACAGGCAACATTTGTAAATCAATCAAATGTTGACATTGCGCTAATCTCCCGGGCTTTTGTCCCGCCGTGTATGCGAATCTGCAAGGCGATTTATCCTAATCGTACGCTTGCTTCAATCACACCGGTTGCTCTCGGACCAGTCATTGAAGTTAAACTTCAATCGGAACCCTAGCGACCTTTTTTAAAACAGAAGACAGTAGCGCTGCCTCCTACTGAATCATAAAGCAAAATTTGTGCCCGTATGATGGCTGTTCACTATTTGAATCGCTGTTTTTTTCACTGAAGTGACTCAATCAGCCACTCCGTGGGCGCAACCACAGTATTGCGCCCCTGATCTTTTGCACGATACAAAGCACTATCCGCACGTGCTAATAACTCAGCCAAAGTTTCGGTATGACGATAACTTGCTAAGCCGACACTGATCGTCACGCTTAAGTGATTCAGCTCATATGTAGAGACGCTATTGGCCACTGTGACGCGAATTTGTTCGGCGATACGTTCAGCATCTGCCAAGTTACATTTATTTAAACAGACAACAAACTCTTCACCACTCCAGCGACAGATAATATCGTGCTTCACGAACCGCATTTTTTAAAATAACAGCGACGCTTCGCAAAACTTGGTCACCTGCCGCATGCCCATAGTTATCATTAATTTTTTTAAAGTGATCAATATCAAGCATCATCATGACTAACGGACTCTGCGAACGTCGACTATCTGCCAAAATATTAAGACTTAAAGTCTCAAAAGCCTGGCGATTCATTAATTGTGTTAAATAATCAATCGTTGCGATCAATGCAAGTTTGTTTTGATAAAGAGTCACCATCATTTTGGTTAAAATAATCGTCGCCAACACCACTAAAAAAAACACCACGAAGTTAATATATAAAGCATGACGTAGCTTCGCAATCGCTTTATTTTCTTCACTTTCTACAAACAAAAATAAACGCACTTCGGGCATATACTGCACATGAAGTAAATAATGTTCATCGGGTGTTGAGTATTGGAAGTCTTGTTGTTTGCCCGCTAAAGCGGCTTGAGCGACTTGTTTTAAGCCCACAATATCAAAAATAGAACGGCTATCATGTAATCGATTACTGCCAGTTAAATGAATATTCCCATGACGGTCTACTAAATAAATATTTTTTTGGTATTGTTGTTCATAATGGCTTAATAACTGATGTAGGCGCGTCATACTTAAGCCTACACCCGTCGCACCCAAATATTCCTGCTGTTGGCTAAATACCTTGAAATTCATAAAAATCGTTAAGGTATTGTCGTGCGCTTGGTCGTAATCAATATTAATTTCATACGGTTCTTTTAAATCACGCACGCGATAAAACCATTTGTCGGCTTTATCTTTAGGCGAAACTGTTTTTAAAACACCTTGTGGATAATAGTAACGCTGGGTTTTATTTGACACAAAAAAGCTAGTAAATACTTTATAGGTCTCTTTATTTTCTTTGAGGTAACGACTAATCAGTTCTGGATGATGCTCACCTTCGGCGACCCAATCATGCAAGAAGGTATTACTCGCCATCATTGATGAAATAAAAAAAGGTCTGACTAAATCTTTTTGTAGTTCAGCGTAAATTGCATTTGACGTGAGTGGTAATTCTTTTTCAACCAAAGCCAAATGAATCGCGTTTTTTGAAGCAAAATAGCTAATTAATGATACCGCTAAAAAAGAAATACTTAAGATGCTACATAAAATGACGGTTAATTTACGCCTATGTAAGAGATCAATCATGCTCAAAAAAGCTCAGGATAAATAATTATGATGTTCATTTATTGCCAAGCTTAGCTTGAATTCTCACACGGTTGTAAAATATCTCAACGCACGCTGCATTTTCGTTATTTTAATCAATCATTTTACCCAACTCAGTCCATAAATGACCTCTTACTAGAAAGTCATTTGGTCGCCTGACGAAAGATGATTCCCTAACCCAACAAATGCCCCAACTGCCGCTCTTCTGCCAACGGTTGCCAAGTCGTCGATAGTTCTGGCTGCGCCGTCAACAGTTGCTTCAATTGCGCTGCAATCGGTTGTTGTACCGATTCAGGCATCAACATCAGTACATCAAACATAGGTCGCCACAACTGATGATGCGCCGCCGCCGCAATCATCCGTTGCTGAAAATTAGCACTTTGCTCAATCACTAAGTTGGTAAATAGCTGGCGTTGCGCAAGCGACATATATTCAATTAACGGCAGCAAGGTTGCCCATAATGAAAAACGGTCGGTATTCACTAACACGCTGGTCAAAGGAATGACTTGGGAGAGCAAGGGAGTATTAATCAGCTTGAATTGTGCCGCAGGGGACATGCAGGCAAATAACGGTAACGCGTCTTGCCACAAATCCAGTCGTTGCACCGTACCCACCAGATCATCCAGCACGGTGCCACCCAATTCGGCGGCAATATCACCCAACTCGCGCTTGATCTCATCTTCCAAATGAACCATCAGCGCCAGCGCTTCTGGCCAGAGTTCGTCGTGCGTTTGCAAATAGCCAATCAGCTTGTTCAGCCGCTCTTTGGGCAATAAACGGATGATGTCGCTGAGTTGATGTTTGCTCTCGATAAAGAATCCAATATGCAGGAGCGCTTCTTCGGTCGAGATCTCTTGTAAGATGATTTTTAACTTCTCGGGTTGCATATAACCGACAAAACCACCCATGACGATGTAGTGCTTTTGCGCGAGTAGTTCAGTTGTCACGGCACGTAATTTTGCCAATGGCATGTTCTGGATGATCTCTTTCACCCGACGTGGGTCGAGTTCGAGCGTGACTTTTGCCAAAAAAGGAATGGTCATTTTGTCGGCCAATTCAACGGCACGTTGATACGGCATTTCGCTGGCAATACGGGCGCACAACATCGCGCCAAAAATCTTTTCGCCAATCGTGGCGGTGATCCCAGCAGGCAGTAATTTACTGGCCGAGGCTAATTTTTGGAATAGTTTGCGACCATCGTTAAAGAGTTTGTCCGTTGTCAGGGCGCGTACTTTGATCAGTGTTGGGAGCGGTAAGCTCTCTAAAAAACTGAGCTCGGCGCTGGGTACGCCCAACAATTGACCTAATTTGACTAATTCGGCGCTGGTATCTAATTTACTCATGACCTTGTTCCTTAACCGCGGACGATTTTTTTGACGGTGCCACGTAAAATGGCAGGGACATAATTCAGGCCGTTTTCAATGGCGTCGTTCAGGGTTTGCCGTTGTTTTTGTTGGGCGGCTGTGATTAATCCATCAAGCCCCGCAAGGTGCGTTTCACTCAGTACGGATAGGTCTTCCAATTCTGTGGCGGAGATTTTTAATGTGTTTGCAAGTTGTTCTAGAGCTTGATTAGGCATAACGAAGTCTCTGGTAATAGTGGGTTGATCATGTCGGGTCTTATTGATGAATACATTGACTGAATTAAAGCAATCTTTTGGCGATAAAGATAGTTGAGTAAACGTTGATATCATTAGTCCATCAACAACGTCTAATACACACTTTTTTAATTATTTAGTGTTCTACGAAAATGAACACTTATTAGGCTATAGGCTATAGGCTAAAGGAGGGAGGTAATCCATCACAGGATGTGCTGAAAGCCATCCTACTTGCTTATATATTTCTAAATTCAGACTGCACTAACGGAGTGGAAATTTAAAGCTGTTTTCAGTGTTTCTTCTTCCTCGTCAATTACTCTGCCGCGCAAATTCTTAATCACCTTCCCAAGAGCATAACCCAATAGAGGTGGGACGGCGTTTCCAACTTGAGTATATTGCGGCACTTCAAACTGGCGCATTTGTCCACCAGTCGTTACTTTTGATCGGAATTCAAAATTGTCGGGAAAAGATTGTATTCGTGCCATTTCTCGTACAGTAAGTGTTCTCAATTCGTCGTGATGATAATGACATGCATCATCTGGAATGGATAACGCGGCTGGCGCTGGAGAATTGGCCATTAAAGCTTTTTGTGTTTGTTTCTTAGTTTCATGAGCCTGTAAATAGGTAATCAATTCTTCGGTATTATTAAAATTAACATAAGAACCGTCAGCTACTAAATAATCAAATTTAAGCAGTTCTTTTGCAGCATCTGGGCTGATGGAGTTAGATATCCCTTTCAAGACTAATTTAGCTTCTTTACTGGCGAATAAAGGGATTTGCTGAAAAATTTGATATATGCGGAATCTTCTTTGGACGTGCGCGCCATTGTTCCTGAGATCATGGTTTTTCAAATTTACTGATGGCTGTAAAAAAGAGAATCTATCATTAAGCAGATTTATGTACGCAGATTTCTTTGATTTAGTGTTGGTTCTGAGATCATCAATTGCATCGTGAACATTATGCTCTTGTGCTTTATAGGTAACCAATGGGGCTAAGAAAGTCCCAGAGAATAGTCCTGTATCCTGTTCTTTTGCGGCATCATGATAGGGTAAGAAACCATACTCAATGTTTTCATCTTTCCTTACTCTTTCCATGAAAGATAAAGACTTATCGAACAACTGCTTTTCTTTGTTGTTGAATGTTGGCAATATTTTTAAATATACGTCGTGACGCACACCAATAAAAATAAATCTTGGGCGGTTTTGTGCAACGCCGGCAAATCGAGCATTCACATGGAGGCATAGTGGAACATAGTCGAGTTGAGCGAATGCTTTGGCAACCTCATACCAAGCATAGAAGTCCTGCCCATTCACTTTGAATGCACGCAGAATCCCAGTGACATTTTCAAGCAGTGCAAATTTAGGGCGCGTCATGCCAACGAATTTGGCGAACTCCCAAGGTAAGACATTACGGTTGTTATTTAACTGTCGCAGACCTGCCATGCTAAAGCTTTGACATGGTGGTCCACCAGAAACTAAGTCAAGTCCACCTTGGCGACCATAAGCGTTCTTTAGTTCGTGAGTAATGTTGGGATTAGCTCTGAGCCATTGGTTCAGTGTGACGATACTACCAACAATCAGTTTCCCATCGACATTGCTATGTTGACTTAGATCACTGTGCCCCATTCCTATTGCTGGAAAGGTTCTAGGGTCTTCCCGAAGCCTAGACTTCATGACCTCTTTGGTGTGGTTGCTGGTTAACCATAGTGTTTTATTTTTACTGATATCTTCGGATACAGTCTCAAGGTTTTCTTGGAAAAAGTTATAGGCAAAAGTCTCTGCTGCCATTGGAGACAGTTCATTTGCTAAGACTAAGTCGAAGCCAACGGATTCTAGACCGAGAGATAATCCGCCACAGCCTGCAAATAGCTCTATATGGTTCAAACAACTTTCCTCATTCCGCCATAGCAATCTATGGTGGGGTCATCTTATCGCTTAACGCTAAGAATGTCCAGGCTAGTTTCTTGAGATTGGGTAGGAAATAGTAAAAATTATCTCATCTAAAAATATCTATTATTGAGTTAAGTTTAGCGCTATGTAATGATTAATGCGGCTGTAGAGAACAGCCATCAGCCCGCATTCTGAAAAGATCCCTTTAGATCATCTCACGCACTTTTTTCCT
>JACMMY010000100.1 GCA_014378805.1 Moraxellaceae bacterium | reverse complement strand
CTATCCGCAAAAAAAATCGCATTATATTCACGCACAGACTCTTCAATTTCGCTGTTATCAGGCAGCACGTCGCCACGAATTTTATGGTTACCCAACAGCTGCTTAGCAGCACGACGCTTAGCCGCACCAAAGTCAGCACCATCTTCAGCAATCATGCGCGCAGCCAGCGCAGCGATCTCGGCGCGTAGCGTTTCGGCTTCGTTAAATAGGGGATTGTTCATGCGTGTAATGATACCTCAGGCGAGGTTTCGGCAAATTCAGTGCTGCATGTGGTGAGCGCCGGATGAATTCTACTTAATGACGCATTCGTCGCTCGTTTTGCCTGACGGCGAAAAGATGGCTTCTTTGCCTGTTTTGAAATTTTTGTACTTCACATAGGCACCCAAAACAGTAGACATTTTGGGCTTCAAGAGACGATATTCTCCGTTGATTTTTCCGTTAAATATCTCTAACCAATGTAGTTCATAGTCAACGGATTCTTCCGTTATTTCGTCTCCAATAAAAACCAGCTGTATAGGATCTTTAGAGGTACTGTATTTTACTAATGCACCAATTTCCCTTTGAATTTCTTCGTCGAAATACTTTCGCATAACAAGCTCAACTTTCTTACTATTTTGTTTTGAAAAGCATAAAGTTTGCGAGGTGATTTCTGCACTTGCAATATTGGACAAGAAAAATAGCGCGATAAAAAAAGCTTGTTTTTTCATTTTAATTTTCCTAAAGCCTTTCTTTTTCAAGTGGTACCGCAATTGCCGTAGCGTCAAAGCATCTATATCTTCAGTGGAAGTGATGGCACTGACCATGGGCCAACCGCTGCATTTGTCCAAAGCTATTGTTAAGCTGCGGTTATCGGTGGCGTAAGTAATCAGAGCAGGTGACCACCGGGCGGTCGATGTCGTTTTCGATAAATTTGACGAGAACTTCCTGGCCGATGCGGAGGATAAATTGCATGCTGCGTCCTGGGCCTGCTATGCGTTGACCGACGCGTACCCAGCAGGTGGCATTGGCGTCGCTGCCGCTGGCGCCGGTTGCTGTGCTGTCAATACCGCGTTCACTGTCTGGCACGGCACTCTCGCCATAGGCGGCTTGGCCTTGCCAGTGAAAGCGGATGCGGATGCGTCCTAAGCAGTCGCAGTAGATTTCGTCAGCACCATGGAGTACGTCATCAGCGCTTTCAAAATTTGAATAGGAGCCTTATTTCACTTCCTTAAATTTACCGGAATCGAGAAGCTGATACCGTCGTTTTCCATTATCGTCAACGCAAAAGTAGTCTTCTGTAATCGTGCAACCATCGTTTAATTGATCGGTAACCTTGCCTTCTTTAATGGCGAGAAATGCGCCAGACATTGTGTCCCTGTTTTCATTTGGTCCTGGTTCCAAATCTATGACAGCAGCGATTAATACGTCCTTTAGTGGGGGCAAAAGCACGAAAACAGGATGCAAATTGTATTTGAAGGGATTGTCATAACTTGAGACGTTCCTAGCACCGCCTTTTTCATAGTCGTGGGTACCGATGAGCTTTGCCAATGCATCGTTATCCTGTTTGGAAGCAACGTAGGGATAGTAAACGGGGGCGCATTTAGTTGTCGTTTGCGGAACTCGTTTTTTGAACGGTAGTATTTGCAAACATAATTGAGAATATGTGGACGTATTGAATGGCAACTGACTGAGCTTGCGATCATACAGATTGATGCTGGGTGGAAGGGGGGCAGATGCACCGCCATTTGATTTGGTGAAACCATAAAAAACTTCACCGGCAGGAACAATCAGTGTGTTTTCAGATATCAATATATCTTGAAAAAAAATGCCGCATTTAAATCTCTTATCTCTTTCTACTTCATAAAAATATTTCACTTTCTTTAAGTCAAACGTGAAAGTCTTTTTAAAATATTTCCCAAGCATTTCATCATCGACACCTTGCTTGGACAAGCCTTGAAATACATCCGAGTAGAAAAATTCATTTCTCTTTGACTTTAGATAAAGTGAGCAGTCACCTTGCAAACTCAACTGGCCGTTGACAACTTGAAACGTCGTAACTGGCGGTGCTTTGATCTCCTTAATATTTCCAAAATATTCAGCAGATTTATTAAATTTCCAAGTTCCAGATAGCTCATCCGCTCTCACGGTAGTTGAGATAAATGACTGTAAAACGCAAATCAAAAGTAGTAGTCTCATCAGTAATCCTTAATGTGTGGAGTCATAGACATTGTTTCTAAACATACCCATCTTTGTTTTCATACGATCTACAAAAATTTTAGCTCTAAGAGTGTCAACATCCGCCCCCTCACAACGCATAGCGGAAGCTGCCACGGTAGTTGTCGGCGATGTGGATGACATGACCGAGGTTGAGTTCTGTGGCGTATTGGGTGCTCTTGAGCTGGATTCTTCCTTGCTGGTCGGTGTCGTCAAAGGCGAGCT
>JACMMY010000009.1 GCA_014378805.1 Moraxellaceae bacterium | reverse complement strand
CACATTTTGGACAGCTACCTGGTTTATCGCTAACCACTTCAGGGTGCATTGGACAGATATAGGTAGTGTTGCCAGTTGTAGATGTTGACTTAAGCGCGTGCGGTGCAGAATTATTGTCTGCGTCCTGTTTTGACTTGGTATGTTTGGTGTGATCAGCGCTCATTTGGCCTTCTGCTTCGCAGATTTCTTATCATTGGTCAATAAAGAGGATGGCGGCTCTAACTCGTTCTCGCGATACCAGCCAAGGGGGTCGGCTTTTAAGGCAGCCACCATTTTAGGTAGTGTTTCACGCAACGTATGACTTGGCGTCCAATCAAGTAAAGTGTGTGCATGTGAGATGTCTATTGCGTAGTGGTCATTGGCTCGATCTATCATCCACGGTTTAATGAATGTTTTTTCTCCCAGTATATGATCCTCAACCCAAGCACCAGTCTTTGCAATAAGGCCAGGAACATTATGTGTCTCCAACGATTCGTTGTGAATAAGTCGCATGAACGTGTGTTGTAGTTCATCATAACTCACCACTTCTGGTTCGCCGATGAGTATTACTGACTCTGATGGCAGTTTTGCGCGGCGAACAATAGCATGCTCAATCGCGTCGACTACATCATCCATATGCACAAACGATTGCCCATGTGAGGTCTCGCCAGAATATAAATGACTAGCAAGTTGTCGTTCATAAATGCGCTGCATCTGATTGGCTAACGGCGGAGAGTGGCAACGGTCATCATAAACGCCGGCAAAACGCAAAACTACAGTAGAAATATCTCCACGCTCTTTATGGATAACCGCCTCAGTGCGAACCTTTGATTCTGGATATGCCCAAGTTGGGCCTATAGGCCATTTTTCAGTGAAAAATATACCTGGTTCACCAGGCTTGTGTACAAGCATAGTGCTGGAGAAAATGAATTGCGTAACGTCGAAGCCTGCGCGTAACTCTTGAATTAAACGGCGTGTACCTTCAACAGTGATCTGATCATATTTCGGACTTGGCTTACCTAAAAAATCGTAGTAAGCGGCTAAATGAACCACTGCAGCAATTTTTGCTCCATGATGCTCACGCAATATACGCATTCCTTCATACATGCTATCATCAGATGTAATATCTACGGGGATACGAACACATTTTGGCGGAGGCGGTTCGGGTGCTGTTTGGTCAAAGCCTACGACATTGTCGAAGTGCTTTCTTAGCCTCTGCATGACCGCGGTGCCGATTCTTCCATTAGAACCAGTTACAAGGACTATGTCACCTTTAGGTTTCATGCTTAACTCCTAAAATATACTTGTTCGATTGAAAGTCACCTGCAAAGACCTACTCAGTAGAGCAGTAAGTTGTGTCGATAACACCTAAATACTGACTGTGACTTGACCATATGCCAAACTTGATGGGCAGTCTGTTCGCTGTCGCACATAAGTAAATAATCATCAGTAAAAAATTGGAGTAAAAATTACATCGAACAAATAAAATAGTCTTGGCTTAGCAGCTATCAAACTTCAATAATTACTTTAAGTGCTTTTGTTTTGGCAGCATTTGCGAATGTCTCGTAAGCCTTTAAAATATTGTTGAGCTTGAAGCGATGCGTGATCAGTAGCTTGGGGTCTATTTTGTGAGAAGCAACCGTCTTAAATAGCGTCGGTATGGTGACAGTATCGACTAATCGTGTAGTGATGGAAATATTGCGATCCCATAACTTTTCAAGGTGGAGATTCACCTTTACCCCATGCACCCCAATATTAGCAATTGTGCCGCCAGGGGCAATAATTTGTTCACATAATTCAAAGGTTGCGGGTATTCCAACAGCTTCAAT
>JACMMY010000099.1 GCA_014378805.1 Moraxellaceae bacterium | reverse complement strand
TCAAATACAATCACCGTATCTGAGACCATTAACCAGATATCAGGCAAGTTAATCGGATCGAATTCGGGGACATTCTTGAGGCGGGGTTCAATATAACGTACTGAGTCGTAGGCAAAATAACCCACCAAACCGCCCGTAAAACTTGGCAGTGCAGGCGTTTCAGATACTGGCGGAGTTTTAAAAGTATTTTGAAACTTACGAATAAATTCAAATGGATCCGTGCACGCAATTGTTTCTAGCATGGCATTTGGATGCTGAACACGCATTTCACCTTGACGATACTGTAAGACCGTCCCCGAACCTAGACCAATGATGGAATAACGACCCCAGCGTTCACCACTTTGAACCGATTCAAACAGATAGCGTGCGCCTTCTTCTTTACCATTGGCACGCAGGCGCGCAAAAACCGACACAGGCGTATCGGTGTCAGCAAGACGTTGGCGAAATACAGGAATATGGCGATAGCCAGCGGCAACCAGCCGTTCAAACTCGGAAAGGTTCATCATTTTATTTACTCATCTCAAATCAGGAAATCTTAGAAACGCTCGGCACAAATAGCGCAATCAAAAAGTATCACCAAGTGGCGAAACCCGTAATTAGCGACGCCAGCGCAACCCGCCTGTTGGATAAGTCATGATGTTCTCTATAACAAAATAAGGAAAAACGGCACTGAACAAACTCAGCACCGTTGACTAATTTATAATAATTCAACCAATGAATCAAGCACCAGATCAGGCTCGCAATACGCAATCGGCTCACCATGATTATAGCCATAGCGGACGGCGATACAGGGAATAGAGGCTGCATGAGCGGATTCGATATCATTACGCGAATCACCAATCATCACAGCATGATTGGCCTTCACACCAAAATGTGCCAATGCGTGCAACATCGGCGCTGGATGCGGCTTCCGATGTTCCAAGCTATCACCGCCCAGAATTAACGAAAAATCGCCGAGTAAGTTTAATGCTTTTAGCAGCTTCAATGTTGAAGCGTAGGGTTTATTGGTAATACACGCGACATGGAGTTTCTGTTCATGGCACCAGTCGAGAAATTCACGGACGCCCGCATACACGGTACTATCGACGCAAACCTCGTCTTGGTAATGTTTCAAAAAAGCATTTAATAACTCATCGTGACGTTCTTGGGTAATGCCACGACATTCGCGAACACACTGAATTAAGCGACTTGCACCACGCCCTACCCACAGCCGCACTTGTGCGTTTGTGACAGGGTCGATTCCAATATCATAAAGTGCAAAATTCACGGCACGCATAATATCCGCCGCCGAATCAACCAGAGTTCCGTCTAAATCAAAAAATACCGCTTGAATCTGCTCAAAATGAGCAATCGTAACGCCTTTTTTTTCGTTGATCTGTGACATATGAAACTCCTTGTTTCATGAAGGGTGTTTCTTGAAAGGTCTCAGTTCCACATCCTCGACGATAAGACCGTTAAACAGCGACTGACGTAGAAGGTGCTTTATTGAATTGCTTCAAGTAGTGAGCGATCAGGATAAATCATTACGAACCTCATTGCCTTACTCACTTAGAAACAGCCTTTGGTGTTGTTGTATTTTTTGTATCGTTTGATCGAGGTGCGAAATTGGATCTAATGGCTGAAGTCAACGCAGGATTCACGTCCGTTGCCGCTTTTGCATAAACCTCATTCACACTCAATGGTAAACGATTAAAGTTACCTTTAGGATCCAACTCTAATTGGAGAACCCGAATCTGTTTATAACGCTCTTGACTTAAACTGTCTACATTATTTCCGTCACGTAAGATGGTCGGTTGTAAAAAAATCAGTAGATTATTTTTGGTATACGAATTTGCCTTCGAACGAAATAGCGCACCGAGTACAGGGATACGTCCAAGCAAAGGAACCTGATCAAGCGATTGATTATTATCATCTTGCATCATGCCACCAAGCACAATCGTTTGTTGATCATCGGCAAGAACCGTGGTTTTCACTGAGCGTTTATTGGTCACCAAATCCGATGTAGCCGCGCCTAAACTGCTGGTCGGGGCGATAGAAGACACTTCTTGCTCCACTTCTAGACGCAAAGTGCCACCTTCGCCAATATGCGGCGTAACCTTGAGGGTGACCCCAACGTCTTTCCGCTCAACTGTGGTAAACGGTGTCGTGGTGCCACCAACCGAAGCCGAAGTCGCAGTTGTACCCGTAATAAAAGGAACGTTCTGCCCGACTACCATTTCCGCTTTTACATTATCGAGTGCCATCACCGAAGGGACAGAAATCAAATTCGCACCGCTCGTCGTATTCAGCGCATTCAACACTGCACCGTAAAAATTGGTCTGACCATTACTGCCTGTTTTACTTGCACCAAAGCCTAGCAGTGCGCCTGCGGGTGGAGAAATCGAAGTATAGGCTTTGGCCGCAACGCCAGCGGCGATTTTAGCTAAACTTGCGCCGCCATTGGTGAAATTGATCAAACCCACTCCGCTTGATGAATTACCCAGCGCCCATTGCACACCCAATTGCTCCACATTGCTACCCGATACCTCCACAATTGCCGCTTGAATCAGCACTTGCGCGCGGCGCACATCGAGTTGATCGATGGTGCTGGCAATCTGACGCATCATCGCGGGATCAGCTTTGACAACAATGGAGTTCAGTTCTTCATTGGCAATGATATTCACACCATTCACAGAAAAAACCGTCGGCGCACTCGAATTATTACTTGAACTATTACTAGAACTGGTTGAATTTGTGTCGGGCGTTGCGCTGTTTGTGGTAGAACTTGGAGAATAGTTGCTGGATTTATTTGAACTACTATTACTGGCTAATAAGCCTTGCAACATGGTTGCCATCGATTTTGCGCTGGCGTTTTTCAAGCGAAATACGCGCATGCCACCCAAGAAGTCACTCGGCGTAACATCCAATTGCTTAACCAACGCTCTGATGCGTTGACGGGCTTTTTCATCCCCTTTCACCAATAATCGATTGCTCCGACTATCCGCAATAACCCGTAATCTTGAGCCACGAACATCTTTTACCACCGACGTTGACGTCAGTGAATCAATTTGAGTCATGATGTCGTCGACGTTGCTTTCTTTAAGTTGAATAATTTCTAATTTATCATCCGCACCACCATCGAGAGAGCGCACCAATTCTGATAACTCTTGAATGCTTTGCGCCCGATCGGACACAATCAGTGCATTGGTTCCAGGTACTGCGGCGAGATGAGCAAACTGAGACATCAGCGGACGTAATGCGGGTACAAGGTCATTTGGATTGGTGTTATCTAGCCAAATGACACGCGTGACAACCCCTTCGCCGCGCGACTTATTGCGAAAATCAAATGGAACACCTGACTGTTTGGCATTGACATCTGGTACAAGCTTAATGGTATTTCCCGATGGAATCGCCACCACGCCATTGACGTTCATCACACCTTGAAACAGTTCAAAAACCTCGTCACGATTCAAGGATTTATTAGAAATAACAGTAACATTACCTTTTACGCGCGGATCAACGACAAAGTTTTTACCTGTAATATCAGCAACCTCAGATACGAATGCGTTGATATCAGCGTTAAGCAGGTTAATTTTCCACGTTTGCGCAAATGCTGGAAACGCCAACATTGTCAATAAAGGCAGCGCAAGCCAAGGTGTCGAGCGTCGAGTGGTTTTGAACGTTGGCATCATGTCAG
>JACMMY010000098.1 GCA_014378805.1 Moraxellaceae bacterium | reverse complement strand
TGATAAAAAACAATTTGCCGATGGCTTGGAAAAAACCATTGTCAGATTAAAGCGTATCGCATTGCAAAATGCGGTATTAGAAAGTGCAGCATTAGATAATAGTGATTCTAAAAAATAGTCGATGTGGAATCGGGTTTATCAAGAGTGATTTATGACAGTACAAAATGATGTGGTCAACGAGAATAATGACGATGATCTTTACGATCTCGTCGTTATTGGAGGGGGAATTAACGGCGTTGGCATTGCGCGTGATGCGGCTGGTCGTGGACTCAAAGTACTACTCGTCGAAAAAGGTGATTTTGCGGGTGCGACTTCGAGTGCGTCGAGTAAATTGATTCATGGTGGTTTGCGCTATTTGGAGTATTACGAGTTCCGTTTGGTACGCGAAGCATTGGCAGAGCGTGAGCGATTGCTGGCGATTGCGCCACATATTGCATGGCCGATGAATTTTGTCATGCCACATGTTGCGAGTCTGCGTCCGCGTTGGATGATTCGTACTGGATTGTTTCTCTATGATCGTTTGGGCGGTCGGATTTCACTCGCTAAATCGAAAGCAGTCGTACTCACTAATTCTGTGTTGGGTAAACCTCTAAAAGAAATGTTTAGTCGTGGTTTTACCTATTCTGATGCTTGGGTCGATGATGCGCGTTTGGTGTTGCTCAATGCTTTATCCGCACAAAAGCATGGTGCGATTCTGTTACCTCGCGTCAGTTTTGAGCAGGCCAAGCGTGTCGATCATGAATGGCAAATCGAGATTAAACCAACGGACGCGCATCCGTTTCTTGAGCAAGTTTCATCGCATATTCGCGCCAAAATGTTGGTCAATGCCAGCGGTCCTTGGGTCAGTCAAGTGCAAGCGAAGATTGAGTCTGATGATTCCGCTACCAAAAAAGAACCTGAAGGCAAACGACAAATTCGTCTTGTCCAAGGTTCACACATGGTTGTGGCGCGTTGCTATGAAGGCGAACACGCTTATATTTTGCAGCACACTGATCGCCGTGTGATTTTTATGTTGCCATATGAGCGTGATTACACGTTGATCGGAACAACCGATTTACCACTTGCAGATCCAAATCAATTGCCCAAAATGACCGATGCCGAAGTCGATTATTTATGCGGTGCGGTAAATCATTATCTGGAAAAACCATTAACGCCTCAAGATGTGATTTGGCGTTATAGCGGCGTGCGTCCGCTGATGGATGATGGTGATGTTGAAAACGCTTCAGCAGTTTCTCGCGACTACGAGTTAAAGATCGATGCGGTGAATAACAAAGCGCCTTTGCTAACCGTGATGGGCGGAAAATTAACAACGTATCGTAAATTAGCGGAACATGCGCTGAATGATTTAGCGGTGTTTTGTACGAATTTACCTGAGGGTTGGACGGATAAAGAGCCGTTGAGTGGTGGTGATATTCCGCAAGGTTGGCATGGTTTTGCTGCGTGGCAAGCTGATTTTATCAAGCAATATCCACAGCTTGATCCAGCGTTTTTGGCGAGTATTACGCGCCGATACGGCACATTAACTACAGAAGTATTAGGTGATGCACAATCCATGTCTGATTTAGGTCAGTATTTTGGCGGCGGATTATATGAAGCTGAAGTTCATTATCTGCGCCGTGTCGAATGGGCATGGCAAGCGGAAGATGTGATGTGGCGACGGACGAAATGCGGCTTGCATATGAGCGAAGCAGAAAGAGCATTATTTATTGAATGGTTTCAGTCATTGCCTAAGCCAGTGGCTGCCTAACTGAGTTGAAAGCGTCAATAGCAAATCCTCTTTAACCTTCCATTGCAATGAAAAATTGAGGGGGGGATTTTGCTTTGTTATTTATTTAACAATCTTTAATAAATATCGCTCTCAATACTTGCCAAACGCCTAGTGAAACCCCATAAATGTTATCATAGGAATACCTAGCCCTTTTCGGTTCAGCGACAGATGCTGGATCACTACTGCGCATTCATGATCAGCGTCATTCGCGAGATGTTTTGCGTGGTAGTTTAATAATCGTAAGGCTGTCACTGAGGAATCAACAATGTCAGATGTAGCAAGTGAAGCAGTTGTTTTAGAGGTCGCGGGATCAGCCGATGTTGATCAGCCAAATATGCAGATCACACCTTCAGCGCAAGAATACCTCAAAGAATTACTCGCTAAACAAAATACCCCCGGCATTGGTGTGCGTATATTTGTTGAGAATGCAGGCACGCCGCGTGCGGAATGCTGCATGGCGTATAGCACCCCGGGTGAAGAAATTACGACGGATGCTAAAATCGTCTATCCTGAGTTTGCAGCATATATTGATCAACCCAGCATTTCGTATTTGAAAGATGCTGTGATTGATTACAACAAAGATCGTTTTGGCGGTCAGTTGACATTTAAAGCACCGAATTCAAAAGTGCCCCGTATCGGTGCGAATGCTTCGATTGAAGAACGTATTGGTTATGTATTGCAATCTGAAATTAATCCAGGTTTGGCGGCACATGGTGGTAATGTATCGTTAGTTGAGTTGTTTGATGATCCGACGGATGGTTTGACAGCAGTATTGCAATTTGGGGGTGGCTGTCAGGGCTGTTCGGCGGTAGATATGACATTGAAGCAGGGCGTAGAAACCTCGCTAAAAGAACATATTCCTGAGCTTGGACGTGTGATTGATAAGACAGACCATACCAAGCGGGAAGGTGCTTACTTTAAGTAAGAACCAAATTGCTTTAGAACAGGGCCAATTGATCACCTTTACCAATTGGCTTTTTTTTGTCTGTGATTTGGTAGGTTGAATTTAGGGAAGATCAAAAGCATTTCCTCTTGGGAGTCTTACCCTTTGACTTAGTAATGGGAGGATTCGCCTGCGGCTGGCCTCACTTTTGTCTTGGCAAAAGTAAGCAAAACCGTGTCCTACGCAAAACTCGCGTGCGGGGAGGTATCTTTAAAAAAAGGCTTATCCAAGATATCAAATTATTGAGTGATGAATGTTTGGCTCAAACAGTTGCTCCAGACGGGTGAACAGCAAAGCGAAGATCAAAATCTCATAAACAAAAAATAGAAAAATTTATGATTTAAGCCAGTGAATCCTCTATGCTTACGCATCTTTTTACACATCGTATTCATAAGGCAGATTCATCGTGGCACTGAAAGCAACAATCTATAAAGCAGATCTGCAAATTGCTGATATGAATCGTCATTATTATGAAACGCATTCACTGACGATTGCGCGTCATCCTTCGGAAACCGAAGAGCGTGTGATGGCGCGTGTGTTGATGTTTGGTTTATATGCGAGTGAATCGCTGACGTTTACCAAGGGGTTGTTTGAGGTTGATGAGCCTGATGTTTGGGATAAAGATTTAACCGATGCGATTCAGTTGTGGATTGATGTCGGTCAGCCTGATGAAACGCGCATTAAGAAAGCGTCTAATCGTTCGAAAAAAGTTGTGGTGCTGAGCTATAACAGCAGTACAGATGTGTGGTTTAAAGGCATTGAAAATAAAATCGCGCGTTTAGATAACGTGACGGTATTGCAGCTTTTACCTGAGCAAAGCGAGGCACTGACAGCACTAGTTAATCGTTCGGTACGTTGGAGTTTTACTATTCAGGATGATGAGATTTTGGTGTCGTCTGATGAAGGTTCGGTGGATGTGAAGTTGGTGGTGTTGAAAGCGGGGAATTAAACAATACTCCCGCTTTCAAATATTGATCACATCAAATAATTGATGAGTATTAAGGTTAACTTGTTGAGTGCTTTACTAAACCGCCTCGAATCGTGTTTACCTGTTCAGCGTAATAGTATTCAAAATTAGCACGTTCAGTTGTTAAATATTCCGAATAATAACTGCACTGTTTACTCAATGAGTCAGATCCATTCGCGGAAAGATATGCTCGCAAGCTATTTTTATATTGGACAGAAGAAGCATTAAATTTTGTGAGAAATTCTAGATATTTCTGTTGGTCTCCATTTGTAATCTTCCATGCTGCCGCTGTCCAGTATTTTTCTATTTCCTGTAAAAAAGGTAAATATTGTTTTCTCCAGTTTTGGAAAGCTGCATCATTTTGTTTTTTGAGCAGCGGAAAAGACTCATTACATATTTCATTGGTGGATTTAATCCCCTGAATAGCACCATAGACTTGACCTAAATCCATTGAGTATTCGCCACTCGAATTTGTCGATTGTTCGCCCCAAGTTAAAGTTGCGGCAAGTAATCCAACTACCAAAATGAGCGGTCGCATATATAATCCTTTGTGATTTAATTATTGCCCATCTTATTGAAATCCAATTACTTAAAAAAATACCCAGTCTCTGGCGAGCTTGCATTGGCATACGCCTTTCTCGGCATACGACCCGCTAGAAATGCTTCACGTCCAGCTTCAACCGCTTTTTTCATGGCTGAAGCCATTAACACTGGATTTTGAGCCGCAGCAATAGCAGTATTCATCAACACACCAGCACAACCCAATTCCATTGCAATTGCAGCATCAGAAGCAGTGCCCACGCCAGCATCAACGATAATCGGCACATTAGCATTTTCAAGAATCAGACGAATGTTATGTGGATTGGTCAGACCTAAACCTGAACCAATCAAACTTCCGAGTGGCATGACTGCAACACAGCCCATGTTTTCCAGTTCTTTCGCAATGATTGGATCATCGGATGTGTAAACCATCACTTCAAAACCATCATCAATCAATGTGCGTGCCGCTTTGAGCGTATCGACGACATTTGGATAAAGTGTCTTGGTGTCCCCTAACACTTCGAGTTTAACGAGGTTATGACCGTCCAAGAGTTCACGTGCGAGCATACAAGTACGCACCGCGCTGTCTGCATCAAAGCAACCTGCGGTATTTGGCAAAATCGTATAACGATCTGGTGGAATTACATCAAGCAGATTTGGCTCACCTGGATTTTGTCCGATGTTGCTACGACGAATCGCGACCGTGACGATTTCAGCACCGCTCATGCTAATCGCTGCGCCCGTTTCAGCGAGGTCTTTATATTTGCCCGTACCGACTAAAAGGCGCGAAGAGAAGGTACGTGTGCCGACAATAAGCGGTTGATCTTGGAATGCAGGAGTAGTCATGGCGTTCATTCAACTTCTTCTTCGTAAACAACAATTTGTAAATCATCTAACGGATCTTCATCTTGCGCATCAAAAGCAACGATGATGTTCAAATTCGGAAAGTCTTGTGCAAGTTTGGCTTGCCACATCGCTTGCAAACGCTGACCAAAAGCAATGAGCTGCTCACGTGTCGGCGTGTTTTTGGAATCAACCGCTAAACAATACTCAAGCAAATGACGATGATTGCATAAGGCTTGCACTGTAGTTTTGTCATATTCGCAGGCGAGGAGCATTTCAAGATAGTGTTCAGAATCAGGCGCACTCTCTAAATAAACGCGCCCATCGTGGTAGACAAATTCAGGCCAAAAAACTTCACTGAGTGCAATCGCTTGATGAACATCAGATTGATGTTCGGATTCCTCTTGATGATGAATATCACAACATGTAGCCATTAACCGCCTCCAACTGCGTGAACAATTTCAATCTTTTGCATTGTATTTAATGTGTACTCAAGATGACGGCTTTTAGAAATCAACATACCATCGACTTCAATCGCATAACGTTTGCCATTCAATCCTAATTCCGTTGCCAATTCTGCTAAGGTTTTTGAGGTGGTTTTGAGCTGTTCACCATTAACCAATATGGAGATACTCACGTTGTCGACACCTTACATGCTGACCATGCCAAAAGTAGCCAACCCAGAATAAAGGCTGTGCCGCCAATAGGAGTAATCGCGCCAAACCAACGCGGTGCGCCGAGTGCCATGGCATACAGCGAACCACAGAAAATGATAATGCCGATTTGTAGTAAGCCAGCGGGCAGACGCAATTCGAGAGTAGGGATGGTACGAATCAATGCGCCGATGACCAGCAGGCCAAGCGCATGATAAAAAAAGTATTCTGTTGCGGTATGCCACCAGCCAAGCTGTTCGCTACTGAGACGTGCCTTCAGCGCATGCGCACCAAAAGCACCAAACATGACCGCAGCAGCTAGATTGACTGCGGAGATTGCCAACCAATTCATCGCTTAACCCACTGACATTGCGGTACGGATTTTATCCATGGCGTTTTTTTCTAACTGACGAATGCGTTCAGCAGACACTTTATATTCGGCAGCGAGTTCGTGCAGCGTGGATTTTTCTTCATCGAGCCAGCGGCGTTTCAGAATCGTGCGTGAGCGATCATCGAGTTTGCCCATGGCATTGGCGAGCGCGTTATTGCTATGCGCTTCCCAATCGGCTTCCTCAACTTCACGTGCAGGATCGAAACGGGTATCTTCTAAATACATGACAGGCGCGACGCGACCTTCTTCATCATCTTCTGCTTGTGCTTCAAAGGATGCGTCATACGCAGTCAAGCGTCCTTCCATCTCCAGCACTTGAGCGGCTGTGACATTTAAGTCGCGCGCGATGTCTTCAGCTTCTTGTAGCGTCAGTTTACGACTAGATTTCTTCAATGAACGTAGATTAAAGAATAACTTACGCTGTGCTTTGGTCGTGGCAACTTTGACAATACGCCAATTGCGAATCACGAATTCATGAATTTCAGCTTTAATCCAATGCACCGCAAACGAGACCAAACGCACGCCCATAGTAGGGTCGAAACGTTTAACGGCTTTCATTAAGCCAACGTTGCCTTCTTGAATCAAATCACCTTGTGGCAAGCCATAACCTGCGTAGCTACGCGCAATATGCACAACGAAGCGTAAGTGCGATAGCACCAATTCGCGTGCTGCATCAACATCACCATCATAGAAGTAACGTTCAGCGAGTTCTTTTTCTTGTTCTGGCGTCAGAATAGGGATTTGGCTAATCGTGTTGATATATGCGCCCAAGTTGACACCGGGTGCAGTTAAAGACAACGTATTAAGAGGCATGAGTGTTGGGCTGCTTGGCGGTGTAACGACCAGTGCTTTATCACTCAATGTACTTGCGCTCATGAAGGTTCCTGTTAATTTCTAGTAGTTGCAGCATTCTAAAAATGCTGCTTATGACACAAAATTTGAGTTCTTTATTTTGCCACAATTAAACCGCCTAAATTGTACTGGAGCTGTGATTATTTATATTTTTTAAACTGTAGCAACGTGTGACTTAAATGTTGGGGTTGAAACGGATCGTTTCTCGACAGAAGTTTTTTCCTTTTTTGTTTCATGTAACTCAATCTGTTGTTCTTAACGCGTACAAATTTTAGTCTAATATTCATTAAATAAGTTTACTGGCTGGATTGAAACCAAGAAAATACTTATCGCTTGATTAAAACCTTATAATAGCGACATTGCTCTGCTACCGTATTTTGTGAATAGGTTGGTTTTATGCTGGTTTTGGGTTTGGAAACATCTTGTGATGAAACAGGTTTGGCTTTATATGATAGCGAAAAAGGCCTAGTCGGGCAGGTTTTGCATAGCCAAATTGCTTTGCATGCTCAATACGGCGGTGTTGTACCCGAACTCGCGTCACGTGATCACGTCCGCAAAATGATTCCACTTTTAGAAACGCTGCTTGCACAAACCAACACCCAAAAATCTGAGATTAAGGCGATTGCATTCACGCGTGGACCCGGTTTGATGGGTGCGCTGATGACCGGTGCGTTGTTTGGTCGAACTTTGGCTTTTTCTTTGGGGGTGCCTGCGATTGGCGTACATCACATGGAAGGGCATTTACTGGCACCGCTGCTTTCGGATCATCCGCCAGAATTTCCTTTTGTCGCGTTATTGGTTTCAGGCGGACATACCCAGCTCATGGCGGCGCATGGCATCGGTCAATACGAACTGCTTGGCGAATCGATTGATGATGCGGCTGGCGAGGCGTTTGATAAAGTTGCGAAAATGATGGGTTTGCCGTATCCGGGTGGGCCAAATGTCGCAAGACTTGCTGAGTCAGGTGATCCGCAGGCATTTACCTTGCCGCGACCAATGCTCCATCAGGGTTTAGATTTCTCATTTAGCGGGATGAAAACTGCCGTTCTAAACCAATATAAAAAAGTTGAGGGACAGGGGCGAGAGGCTGATTTAGCCGCAAGTTTCCAAGAGGCGATGGTGGATACGCTGGTCAAGAAATGTATTCGTGCATTGAAACAGACTGGATTGAAACGTCTTGTGATTGCAGGCGGTGTGAGTGCAAATAAAGCATTACGTCTACGATTAGAACAAGAGTTAAAACGAATCGGTTCAGAAGTTTATTATGCTGAACCTGCCTTATGTACTGATAATGGTGCGATGATCGCTTTTGCAGGCTGGCAGCGATTGAAAGCAGGGCAGTGTGATGGTCTCTCAGTGACGACAACGCCACGTTGGCCGATGACCGAGTTGACCGCACCTGATGGTGTGGCTGACAAAGAGTAATTTATAAGCAGTTCGCTGGTTTCGGTAAGCCCGCTAAACGCGCTAGAGTCCGCGCGACTAATCCTGTATTAAATAATGACATTAAATGTGCATTCGTTAAGTCTGCGCTAACTGTCTGCATCAAAAACTTAATCAATGGTCGCGTTGCAGGAGCATGTTCAAAACGTCGATAGTACTCACGCATGCCTTGAAGCACTTTTAAATGTTCGTCATTCAATACAAGCTGATCGCGTGCAGCGAGTATGCGAGCAACCTCTCGTGTCCAATCGAGATGATTGACGAGATGACCGTCTTTGTCTAGTGCTGGTAATTGAGTGTCGGGCATCAGATTAGCGCCAAGTCACGGTACGTTGATAATGCACAGTCCAAGTTGCCCAATCGGCTATGGTCGCAATTTTAATATGAATTGGAACTTCATCATTCACCACTTCTAAACGCGCTAAATCAGAATCTAAAACTGCTATTTGTGTAAATTGGTCTAGTGCTTTGGCGTTAAATCCTTGAGCACCTTCTGCAAGTAAAAAGATCAAATCACCTTCTTGCCACACAGCAAGTATTTCTGGCATTAATGTTGACCAGATACGCGGCGCAGATGTAAGTAGATGCAGTGTATTTTGCGGCTCAATAGCAGTCATCGTTACCATCGTAGCACCCCGTCGAATGATGCTAAGGTTTGTGGGTTTAAATCAATCACTTCATGCTCTATCGTTGTCATTTCGATCAGTTTTTTATGATCCTCAAAGCCTTTCGCATCGATCCAAATCGGGACTAAATCATAAAATTCAAAACTTTCGACGAGTGAAAATGCCGATTTAAACGGTCTCATGTGGGTGTTTGATGGCGTTTGAATGGGGACACGAAGCAGTGCAATGGCATCACCCGTGAGCATGATTTTGATTTGAACGCCATAAGTCGCCATCACCATTGCTGCTGATAATGATTCTAATAGGTTCTGTCCAGCGAGTGGACTTTGACTGATGATGATAAGTAAAGACTTCATAGGATATTGTAATACATAATATTGAAAAGTTTCATGTAACAATTTGGGTGTGCAATTTTAAAGATGAATCACGCGTGTTGCTTGCAGCATCAAGTCCGCTAATTCGCCCAGTCCAACTAAATTAAATCCTTCCGCGATATTGTCACTCGATAAGTCGTGCCGTGTTGCATTATCTTGGTCAGTGATGCCACGTGCGAGTGCGGTACTGACACAAACACGGCGCTCAATCGGTAGGCGTTGCCACTTGGTAGTCAAATTGACTTCATCACTGGGTCGCCAGTTCAAGCCATTCGCAATACTTGCGGCGTCTTGATAAAAAAACACATCAACGGTTTCATTCTGATTGATCAGTGCTTTTGCTAATTCCACACCGTGCCAAGCCAATGGTGAAGTCATGGGTTCGGTGAGTAAAAGTAGGACACGATTCATATCGAATATAGCTCGTTAGATTGAGGTGCTTTGCTTCCATGACGGTTTTAAAATAGCTAAACCAAGTTGCAATAATTAGCAGTATTATTTAAAAAATAATTGCATAATAACAGTAATTAATAGCTGTGCTCAAAGAACTTGTGCGAGGAGAACTGGATGATTTTACTGACGGGTGGACTTGGTTATCTCGGTTCACATATGGCAGCACAAATAATAGAACAAGGTCATGAGGTTGTACTCGTTGATAACTTGTCGAACTCCCAGTTTGCGGTGCTTGATCGATTATCAAAATTGACAGGACGAGTGATTCCATTTGTGCAAATTGATGTGCGAGATAAAGCCGGCTTGCAACAGGTTTTTTCCCAATATCCAATTACTCAGGTTGTTCATTTTGCGGGCTCAAAATCAGTGAATGAGTCGATTCAACAGCCGCTTGATTATTATGACAATAATGTGAATGGTCTAATTTCATTACTATATGTCATGAAAGAAGCTCAAGTTAAAACGATCGTTTTTAGTTCGACTGCTGCGATTTACGGCGAACCAGAGGCGTTACCAATTCCCGAAAGTTCGCGCCAAGCACCAATCACACCGTATGGAAGAAGTAAGCAAATCTGTGAGCAGGTTTTACAGGATTTAGCACATGCAGAAAAGGGCTGGAAAATTGCGGTATTACGTTATTTCAATCCTGCGGGGGCACATCCAAGCGGTATTATTGGTGAAGTGCCAAACGGCATTCCAAATAATTTAGTGCCGTATATTGCGCAAGTTGCGCGTGATGAAAGACCATTCTTGCAAGTGTTTGGCAGTGATTACAATACGGTCGATGGAACGGGTGTCCGTGACTTCATTCATGTGCAGGATTTGATTGATGGTCATAGCAAAGCGTTGGCTTGGTTAGCGACTCAGCCACAAGTATTTGATACGTTTAATCTTGGACGTGGTGAAGGGGTTTCTGTCAAACAAATGCTGGATGCATTTTCAAAAGCGGTTGGACGTGAGATTCCCTATAAAGTGGTTGCTCGTCGTGACGGAGATTCTGCAAGTGTTTATGCCGATGCATCTCATGCAAATGCTTTACTGGGCTGGCAAGCCACGCGCACGGTTGATCAAATGGCTGTAGATACTTGGCGATTCTATGAAAATTTAGTTTAATTTTATTTTTTTCTGTGAAATAAAAAAGGAGGTAAACACTAAAATGTTCGCCTCCTTTTCTATTGCCGTTAATGTTTAGCCTTTCAGCACCGCCAACAACTCATCTTTACTCAGCTCACGCGCTTCAGCATCACGGCGACCACGATATTCGAATGTTCCTGCATCCAAACCACGTTCACCAATGACAATCCGATGTGGTACACCGATCAGTTCAAGATCAGCAAATTTGACACCTGGACGTTCGTTGCGATCATCGAGTAATACATCAAAACCTAGCGCTTTTAATTCAGCATAAAGTTCTTCACTTGCCGCAACGGCACGTGGAGATTTAGCTGCATTCATAGGCACGATCGCGACGGTAAATGGTGCAATTGAGAGCGGCCACAAGATACCCTTATCATCGAAATTTTGTTCAATTGCTGCTGCAACCACACGAGTCACACCAATGCCATAACAACCCATGGTGACAACCAAAGGTTTGCCATCTTCACCAAGTACTTTACAGCCTAATGCTTCAGAGTATTTTTGACCCAATTGGAAAATATGACCCACTTCGATACCGCGTTTGATGGTGAGTGTCCCTTGTCCATCAGGTGACGCATCGCCTTCGACCACATTACGGATGTCCACAGTTTTGGTGATTTGTGCATCACGTTCCCAATTCACCCCTGTTGCATGTTGATTGGCAGTATTCGCACCAGCCACAAAGTCTGCGAGGGCAGCCGCCGCATGATCGACAAATACTGGAATCGATAAGCCATGTACACCAATATAACCAACCGTTAAGCCCAACGCCACAATTTCGTCATCGCTAGCAAAAGTAAGTGGGCTAGCAACTTCATCAATTTTTTCGGCTTTGATTTCATTCAGGGTGTGATCGCCACGCAGTGCTAAAGCGACAAAACCATATTTACCATTTTCATCGGCAACACCACGCACGATCAGTGTTTTAACCGTCATATTCGCAGGAACGTTGAGGAATTGACTCACTTCTTCAATGGTCTTTTGATTTGGCGTATCAACGATTGCGAAAGGCTGACTTGCCGTTGGACGTTCAACAGTGCTGATTGCTTCAGCTTTTTCGATATTTGCTGCGTACTGTGACAGATTGGAAAACGCGATATCGTCTTCACCACTTTCCGCCAACACATGGAATTCATGCGAGGCAAAACCACCGATTGAGCCTGTATCCGCTTGCACCGCACGGAAGTTCAATCCCAAGCGGGTGAAGATGCGACTATAGGTGTCGTGCATCACTTGATAGGTTTCAGCCAATGATTCGCGTGTTGTGTGGAACGAGTAGGCATCTTTCATGACGAATTCGCGTGAGCGCATCACGCCAAAACGTGGACGAATTTCATCGCGGAATTTGGTTTGGATTTGATAAAAATTGATGGGCAATTGCTTGTAGCTTTTCAGCGTATCGCGTGCGATGTCGGTGATCACTTCTTCGTGGGTAGGACCCAACACAAAAGGACGATCATGGCGATCTTTAAAGCGAAGCAACTCTAAGCCGTATTCCTTGTAACGACCTGATTCTTCCCACAGTTCAGCAGGTTGAGTCACGGGCATTTTGAGCTCAAGCGCATTACTGGCATTCATTTCCTCACGAATGATGTTTTCGACTTTTTGTAATACGCGCAGGCCAAGCGGCATCCAAGTGTAAAGACCAGAAGCGAGGCGGCGAATGAGCCCCGCACGGAGCATGAGCTGGTGGCTGATGACTTCAGCATCACTTGGTGTATCGCGCAATGTGGCGAAAAAATACTGACTGGCGCGCATAAAACAATCCTTCAAAAAGCGTATATCAATAATGGTGCTGGCTTCAAAGTGAAAAACCAAAAAGCTATGTTAGGTGCAAATGAGCACGAATAAAAGCGGATTTAGCATTATATGTAGATTCGCATGCGCTAATTCATCGAAGTTTGAGAAAATTAGTGTTGGCGACTATTTAAAAGTCATTTCAGATCGCGCATGCTGTGTAAAATTGACCGATTATGTTTCATCTATAGAAGCATTTACATCGGTTTCGCAGGTATCGGTTTAAGTATGAGTCACATATAAAATGAATGGCAAAGAAACTGCACATACCTACCAAAAACTTCTACGGTCAGGCAGCTGGTTTAAGTCACTTTCTGATTCTCTTCAAAAAGAGTTGTTGGATCCTGCGGTTGTCTTGCATCTGAAGTCGGGTCAATTGCTTTTTTCGCAGGGCGATTCTGCACAAGGCTTGTATGCGGTGATTTCTGGTGCCATTAGTATTGGTCGGCAGCGTGAAGATGGCAAAGAAGCGCTGTTGACCTTAATGGAGTCGCCGAATTGGTTTGGTGAAATCACGCTGTTTGATCGTATGGATCGCACGCATAATGCATTTGCAGTCGTTGATTCAGTTTTAGTTCAAATCTCTGGTGAAAAGCTTGATCAAATCTTAGAGAGCGAGCCTCGTTATTGGCAGAATTTTGGGCAATTATTGACGAGTAAAATTCGGATTTTAATGAATCAAGCGGAAGATTTGGCGCTACGTACGACAGCGCAACGTTTGGCTAAGCGCTTGGTTTTATTCGCGGAAAGCTATGATAGTCTACAGGATCGCAGTCGTCGGGTCATTTCGATTCAGCAAGAGCAGTTGGCCTTGATGTTGAATATCACGCGACAAACGACCAATCAGATTCTCAAAGATATAGAGCGACTTGGGCTTATTAAACTGATTTATGGTGCGATTGAAATCATTGATCTCGAAGGTTTGCGTACATTCTCGGATCAGTTTGCTGAAAAGAAATGACTCACAATGTCGGCTATCTGACAGAGTAAGTTTTGCTGTTGGTATTAATATAGATGATCGAATTCAACGTCATTGGTTCACACAGGAGTGAGCGGCATGTTTCAAGTTAAATTGAATCAAGAATGGAATGGGTTGTTGACGCAATACAAAGCGGATCATCAAGATCCACGTAATCAGTTTTGCCATAGCATTGGCATTCCGATGATTTTGGCGTCACTGCCTGTCGGCGCGACGATTATTGGTTTGCCTGTCGCGATTCCATTGTTTGGTGTCGGTTGGGGTTTTCAGTTCGTTGGGCATTATTTTGAAGGCAAAAAACCTTCATTTACTGAAGATCGCCGTCAATTGTTGATCGGGGCGTTGTGGTGGTCGCAGAAAGTTGGTTTGACCAAGGTTAAGACAGACGCTTAAATTGCTTTTGAAGGACTAAGAGGCTGATTAATTGAAAAAATTAATCGGTCTTTTTTGAAGCTGTTGCCTTTATCGCAAGATTCACAATTAGTGCCGTTTGAATAGGTTCAAATTATTGTGATTATCATTGATTACTTGTTCGATTAAAATGTTACATAAGTTGGAACTTACGTTAAGAAGTCTTGTATTTTCATTGGAATCAATTTGTGAGATTGGTTGCAGTACAAGAGTATTCTGGAATAGAGTGACTTCCTGACTTGAGATTTCAATGGCTTTAATTGAGCTCTCTAAATGTTTAAAGTAAATTTTTACTAGCATTGAGCATTGTGATCTAATATCGACACATTCTCTTGTTGCATCAGCAAATTCATTTAATTTTATATTTTCTAGAACTTTATGTTCATCTCTATCATTAAAAAAAATGGTCGCTTTATCAATCTGTGCTATTCGAAATTTAATGAGAGATTTTACTAACTCTTCTTTTTTTGCAAAAAGTAGTTCATTGGATTTCATTTCAGTATTTAATTTATGATCATTTCTTTGCCGCCTATCAAACTGCCGCTGACTCCATATAACTACCCGAGCGGCTATGGCGGCAGCAAATAAGGTTATTAATGGGCCAAGTATTGTCATCCATTCAAAAGATTGAGTGACTAGTGTGAGTGTGTTCTTAATCGTATGCGTCACTGTATTAGTCAAACTAACATCCTTTTAATTACTTACACTCTTCTTAAAATTCACCGCAGATATACTATTTTTCCCACCATGGTCTAGTCAATGATTTTAGCCATAGGTGATACAAAGCTTGGAGAAATAGTCGATGGTACTGAACGGTGCTGAAATTTTATTTTGATGGTACGCTCTGCGGGACTCGAACCCACGTCTTCCGCTTAGGAGGCAGGTGCTCTATCCAGTTGAGCTAAGAGCGTAGGATGCGGATTAAATCATAAATTAGGGTAGGATAAGAAGTTATTTATCAGTTTTTTGCGGAAGGTTGTATGGCTAGGATTGATGCGGATGAATTGGCGTACAGTTTTAGGCCTGTCATTAATGATTCTGCGCGTGTCATTATTCTGGGAAGTATGCCCGGCATCAAGTCGCTAAACGAACAGCAATATTACGCTCATCCACAAAATGCCTTCTGGCGCATCATGGCGATGTTGTTTGATTTTGACGTCGATGCAGAATATGAAGACCGCTTAGGATATTTACAGACATCAGGTGTTGCCTTGTGGGATGTGCTGCATTCTTGCAAAAGGGAAGGTAGTTTAGATTCAATGATTCAGCCGCAGACGCAAGTGGCGAATGACTTCTATGCTTTATTTCAGAAGTATCCGAATGTTCGAGCTGTGTTTTTTAATGGGGCAAAAGCGGAAAGTTTTTTTAAGCGGCACATCTTGCCGTCATTAGCAGAACGTCAATTGCACTTTGCGCGGTTGCCATCGACAAGTCCTGCGCATGCATCATTATCGTTCGATGCGAAACTAGAAGCGTGGCGAGTGATTTGCCACGTTCGTTGAGCAATTAAACCAGACGCTGCCTAACCATCTCAAACATGCAAATTGCACCTGCAATCGCCACGTTCAACGACTCTTGACCACCCGGTTGTGGAATCGTCACCGCAATAGCATTGGCAAGGGCAACATCGCTTGCACCTTGACCTTCATTACCCATTAACCATGCGGTTGGTGTAGTTAAATCAAGCGCATAAAGGCTTTGAATTGCATGTGAGCTTGTTGCATGTAACGAAATATCTAAGCGTTGAATGACATCATTGATGTCCGCTTGCTCGAAAATCTCTAAGCCAAACTGTGCGCCCATGCCTGCACGCAGCACGCGCGGTGACCAGACAGAAGCAGTTCCAGTTGTACAAATGATTTGCTTGATGCCAGCAGCGGCAGCGGTTCTCAGTAACGTTCCAACATTGCCAGCATCTTGTACATCTTCAAGAATGAGTACATCAACCGTTAAACGTTCAGGTAATTCGGTGTGTACGCTATTAATCAGCGCCATGATATCGACGCCATGACCGAGCGTACGCATATCTTTATAGAGTGCATCAGGCAACACAAAACGGGATACTTGCTTCCAACCGTCCAAAAGATCATTGACCTCTGGATGGGTTAGCATGCTTTCACTGAGGAAAATGCTATCAGGCGTTTGTCCTGCACGTTGATAGGCATCCAATAAATGAATGCCTTCAAGTACGGTTTGGCTTGATTTACGCCGTGCATTGGCTTGCTCAAGCAATCCGCGTAAGTGTTTCAAACGCGGATTGTCACGCGAAGTAATGGAAAGCGGCGTTTTTTCAGGAAGCATTAGTCTGTGAGTACCTTAAAAGAGATCTTAAATTTTTGGAGTTAATAATCCAAATCATTCAAGGAATTCAGCATCGGGCTGCACATGATAATGCGTTACACGTAACACTTCGTTGCGTGAACCCAAGATCACTGGAACGCGTTGATGTAGACCATTCGGCTCTACATCCATAATGCGTTGACGACCCGTGGTTGATGCGCCGCCTGCTTGTTCAATGATGAAACTCATTGGATTTGCTTCGTACATGAGTCGCAATTTTCCAGCTTTTTTCGGATCTTTCAAGTCGTATGGATACATGAAGATGCCGCCGCGCATGAGAATGCGATGAACATCACCCACCATTGATGCGACCCAGCGCATATTGAAATTTTTGCCGCGAACACCTTCTTCACCTGCGAGGCATTCGTTGACGTAACGTTGCATTGGGGCTTCCCAATGGCGTTGGTTCGACATGTTGATCGCAAATTCTTGGGTGTCCGCAGGAATTTCAAGACGTTCAGAGGTGAGGATAAACTCGCCTAGATCACGATCAAGGGTAAATACATCAACGCCGCTACCCAGTGTTAAAATCAGCATTGTCGAAGGACCGTACAGCGCATAACCCGCCGCAACTTGATGTTGACCTGCTTGGAAAAAGTCGCTGGTTTCAATTGAGTTGCTGTTTGGACGCTCTAGGATTGAGAAGATGGTTCCAACGCTCATATTGACATCAATATTGCTTGAGCCGTCGAGTGGATCAAACAGAATCAAATATTTGCCAGAGTCACTGGCGACGATCATTTCATCCATTTCTTCGGATGCGAGTGCAGCGGCGATACCGCCACCGAGCAGCGTATCGACCATCAAAACGTTAGAAATAATATCGAGTTTTTTCTGAGTTTCACCTTGGACATTATCTGAGTTTGCACTGCCTAATACGCCTGCCAATGCGCCTTTATGCAATGCCGCGCTGATGCCCTTGCATGAAATGGCAGTTTGCAAGATCAACTGAGTCAAGTCAGCGGTTAGATGATTGATGCGTTGTGGCGAGTTGCTAGTGACTTGGCGCGTCAAGAGATATTGATTTAAGGTAATCGCAGACATAGGGCTACTCGGTGTTAGTGATGTTTAAGGTCGCATGATTGATAACAATACTTATAAAAATCAAAAGGACCCTGTTTCATTAAAAATGATAAATAAACGATTGATACCAAGACGCAAAATTATATGGCGTACTCCATCAGTTCTTCTAAACTGACGATGGCCAGTGCGGCTTCATGGCAGGCTTCTAGTTTTACTTTCGGCGCAACGCCTGCATCCAGCGCTTCTTTCCACCGAGTGACGCATAAGCACCAGAAGTCACCTGGCACGAGGCCTTGGAATTCAAATTGTGGGAGTGGTGTGGTTAAATCATTGCCCATTTGCATAGAAAAACTTAGAAATTCTGAAGTGACTTGAACACAAACGGTATGCAATCCAAAATCCTGTACACCTGTATGACAAAATCCATCACGAAAGTAACCCGTGATCGGACTAAAGCAGCAGCTTGCTAAACGTTCACCTAATACATTGCGAGTATTGATAAGTGGGTCTGGGTGTATAGACATCAAGAAATCCTTAATAAAACCATGGAGCGCGCGAAGCGACAATTTATATATCTTGAAGGTAGCGGTATTGTATCGCTAAAACGTCCAATTCAAAACATTTGCCTCTAAAATACTCTCAATTCCCTACAAGATCCGTTGATTTTAATGCTGACTTGCAAGTTGTGAGAGGATATCTGCGCGATAAGGTTGAAGGTCTGCGCCAATTATTTCCAGTTGATGAAACAGAAATACGACACTCATCGCTAGTACGATAAACGTGACAATTCTTAATGTTTTACGTTTTGCATCCGAGCTTTTTTCTGTCAATGAAAAAACAAGTGCCAGCAAAGCACCTGTTATAATACCGCCAATATGTGCAGCGTTATCAATACCCGGAACGCTAAAGCCGAGTGCAAAATTGATAGCCATAATCACGAGAAGTGGTTTTAGTGTTAAGGTTTGTTCTGGATGGAGGTTGGTTCTTGGACGCCATGCGGCGACGATCAGTGCGCCGCCTAAACCCATGATCGCGCCTGATGCACCCGCACTCACGATGAATGAGGCGTTGCTATAGGTAGCATTGATCAGATTATGGATGACACTCAACACGCTACCCATCAGCCCCGCGCTGAAATACAAGGCAAGATAGTAGCGGCGACCATAATAAAATTCAGTGTAAATGCCCCAAAGATAAAGCGCCCAGCAATTCACTGCGAGGTGAATCATACCCACATGCAAAAACATACTCGTAAACAGTCGCCACGCATCACCTGTTAAGGTCAACGGCGCATAATTCGCACCCCAAATCAGCAAGTCTTTTACAGTTGGGTTGAGAATACTCACGCCACTCAATGATTCCATCACAAAAACGGTCACATTGATGAGTAGTAGTAGGCTTGTGAGCTTCCAGATTTTAAGTGTTGAAATCATTGGGCATTTGCCTCTTACAGTTATTCGATTTAAAAATAGCCATTTTGATCCCGATGTCATCTATTCACCACAGTGAATTGTCGAAAAATCAGCTATGCTTAGGCTATCTTATCTTTTTTCGATACTTTTTAGGCCTAGGGCGTACATGAAAGTCTTTTTTGCGCGGATTCTGCTCATTAGCTTATCTTTATTCCTTGCGGTACAGCTTTTGGTTTTTGTGTGCTTACTATGGTGGCAGCATTATCCTGTTAATCATTCAATGTTTATGCGAACCTACTTAGCGAACAGTGATCGTTCTACAGAGTTTCAGCATCAAACTGTTCCTTACTCCGATATTAGTATCCACATGAAGCGCGCGTTGATTGCGGGTGAAGATGCTAAGTTTATGTACCATCACGGTTTTGATTGGGATGGTATTCGCGCGGCACTCGCAAAAAATGATAAGAAAGGACATGTTGTTGCAGGTGGATCAACAATCAGTCAACAGCTTGTAAAGAATCTATTCTTGTCTAATGGTCGTTCTTATATTCGTAAAGGCGAGGAGGCGATTATTACGTGGATGATGGAACAGATGTGGAGTAAAGAGCGCATACTTGAAGTCTATATGAACGTGATTGAGTTTGGTGATGGTATCTATGGTGTTGAGGCGGCGTCGCAAATTTATTTTGGTAAATCTGCTTCACAACTCAACGCGAATGAGGCCGCCAAACTTGCGGGAGTTGTGCCTAATCCACGTTATTATCAAGATCATTTACACGACCGAAAAATGCTGCGCCGCGTTTCGGTGATTCGCCGATATATGGGTTATTCAGTCATCCCTTAGTTGACTTAAAATCGATTTTACTGATGATTTAAATGATAAAATTGTTTAATGACAATCATTTTCAATAAACTGTCATATTCAATGATCATAATATTAAGATATAAAAATACTGTCACTGAATAGTCGTCCAATCGCTGCTCGTTATTGGGTCTTTTCAAGAATTTAGGAATATCATGAATCAAGCCGCCAAAACCACTACTGAAGTTGTTGAATTCGACTCGAACATTCGATATATCAATCGTGATTTGTCATTGTTGGATTTTCATTTGCGCGTGCTTGAGCAAGCAGTTGACCCGCTTAATCCTGTCATTGAGCGACTGGTGTTTCTATTAATTTTTTCACGTAATATGGACGAGTTTTTTGAAGTTCGTGTTGCTGGTTTGATGCAGCAGTTGGGCTACAGCGATGATAGTACCACCCCAGATGGTATGCATCCGTCCGAAGTGCTCGCTCAAATTTCAGAAACTGCCCATGCCGCGATTGAACGTCAATACCGAATTTTAAATGAAGAAGTTTTGCCTGCGATGGCCGAGGCTAATATCCGTTTCTTGCGCCGTGAAGAGTTAACTGCGGATCAAGCGTCATGGGTACACCAATATTTCCGTGAACAAGTTTTGCCTGTTCTGACACCTATTAGCTTAGATCCCGCACATCCTTTCCCACGTCTGGTGAATAAAAGCCTTAATTTTATCGTCACTTTGGATGGTAAAGATGCTTTTGGTCGCGATATCAAGTTTGCTATTGTACCTGCACCGCGTTCGCTTCCTCGTGTCGTCCGTTTACCAGATGATCTGACTGGCGGCTTTGAACATCATGTGATGTTGTCAGCCATCATTCACGAACATGTCAGTGAGTTGTTCCCTGGTATGTCTGCGACAGGCTGCCATCAGTTTCGTGTGACGCGGAATGCTGATTTAGAGTTTGATGAAGATGCAGAAGATGTCGCGAAAGCACTGAAGGGTGGATTGAGCTCACGCCGTTTTGGTCGAGCAGTACGTTTGGAAGTCACCAGTCATTGTCCTGAAAATATTATTGATTATCTGCTACGTCGTTTTGGTTTAACGCAAACCCAGCTATACAGAGTCAATGGCCCAGTGAATTTGGCGCGTCTATTGTCGAATTTTAATCGCCCGAAAATGCGCTATAAATCCTTCATTCCAACAATGCCCCCTGCATTAAGAAGCTCCGAAGATATTTTTGCTTCAATCAAAAAACAAGATATTTTGATTCATCATCCGTTTGAATCGTTTGCGCCAGTGATCAATTTCCTGCGTGAAGCTGCTCGTGATCCGCAAGTACTCGCGATTAAGCAAACGCTGTATCGCAGTGGCGCAGATTCTGAGATTGTACAGATTCTCGCGGAAGCGGCGCACCAAGGCAAAGAAGTGACGGCAATCATCGAACTGCGTGCGCGTTTTGATGAAGAATCCAACATGGAAGTGGCGAATATTCTGCAAGAAGCGGGCGCAGTGGTCGTATATGGTATCGTCGGTTATAAAACCCATGCGAAGATGATTTTGGTGGTGCGCCGTGAAGGCGATAAATTGACGCGTTATGTACATTTAGGTACAGGTAACTATCATGCTGGCAATGCGCGAATGTACACCGATTATGGTTTGTTATCTGCAAACCCTCAACTCTCGGAAGATGTCCATAAGATTTTCCAAGAGCTGACAGGAATGGGTAAGGCGGCGAAGTTGCAAAAACTGCTGCATGCACCGTTTACCTTACACACGCAGCTCATTGCATTTATCAATGAAGAAATTGAATTCGCTAAGAGTGGCAAAGGCGGGCATATTATCGTCAAAGTGAATGCTTTGACTGAACGCCATTTGATTGATGCATTGTATAAGGCTTCAAATGCTGGCGTGAATGTTGAATTAATCATTCGTTCAACGTGCTGCCTACGACCTCAGGTCAAAGGGTTATCCGAAAATATCACTGTACGTTCGATCGTTGGTCGATTCCTTGAGCATACCCGTGTATTTTACTTCGGTAACGGTGGAGATCCGAAAGTGTATTGCGCCAGCGCGGATTGGATGGATCGTAATTTATTCTCTCGCGTAGAAGTCTGTTTCCCGATTGATAATGGTCATTTGCGTCGCCGAATCATTCAGCAAGGTCTGCAAAATTATTTAGATGATAATCAACAGGCGTGGGAATTAGATCAACACGGCGTTTGGAATCGTGTAGTGCCAAAAGACGGTGAAGAGTTACATATGGCGCAATCGATTTTGCTAGAGAAGTTGTCGCGATAGGTTTTTTGTAGTGGTCATAAAAAAGGTCGGTTACGGAAGTAAGCTGACTTTTTTTATGGGCTTCAATACGGCTAATTGCCATTTGATTATTACTAAGCTGCTTGTATTTATGTAATCGAACGAATACAATTCGTACCATGATAATAATAAAACGTACGCCTGAATTTGAGAAATG